>JACROP010000107.1 GCA_016214385.1 Nitrospirota bacterium | reverse complement strand
TAAGATTTTAAAGGTAGAATTTGTCACAGCAATTGCTATTTTAATAAGGTCATTTGAAAAAGGCCTTATTGACAGAGATGAAGCCATTATTAAGTTGCAGAAGCTTCAATCTATTGGCAGGTATAACAGGGCAATAATTGAGGACGCAACAAAACAAATAAAAGGAGGTATTTAAGATGGCTACTAAAACCTTAAGCATACGTGTGGATGACGACAACTATAGATTTCTTTCTTCCCTTGCCAAGGAAGAAAAAGAAGATGTTTCAAAGGCAGTAAGAGAGCTCGTTGACCTCGGCAGGATAATGCTTGCTATAGAGAAATATAAAAAATCAGAGGCATCTATCGAAAAGGCAGCACGGATAGCAGGAGTTTCTATCTCAAAGATGATGGAGATATTTAAGGAATATAGAGTTGAAGCAAATCTGGAATACGAGGACTATCTGAAGGGACTGAAAAGCCTGAGAAAGATATGGTAGAAATCGATTTCATCTTACCTCTATCCATTGAGAATTATCCGGCCCCTGGGATGGTTTAAGATTACCTTTTTCACCTTTCCATTTCCACATACTTGCTGCACCAGCATGATTGCTTATCCGGACCACATAGCTATAACCTCTCCCGGCATGCTGAAGATAAACAGAGCCTAAGTTGCCTGCAGAGCCACTGGGATTAAAATCTGCTCTCGGAGGTTCAGTGCTTCCAAAACACACTGGTGCATTCTTACAGAGCGGCGAACCATCTGGATTTTCGGATGCCATTGTCCCAAACTCTACATCTGCGCCATAGTCCTGTAAATTTACCACCATCACACAGTCAGGCACATTATCTCCATTAGCATCAGTATCATCATTGGGCAGTCTGTCACCATCAATGTCCTTGCAGATTCCAAAGGTATCCATATTAAGAGTTGTGAGGTTCCTGTCGCCATCTCCATCGAAACCCATTAGATACCTGTTGTTTGCAGTATCAAAGACAATCAGATACTCTCTGTTCTCCTTTATCGCCATTGCCCTTGCAAGCCTCATATTCTGAATTAAATCTGTTGCTGCTGAGCGCACGCTGTAATTTGATTTGAACTGACCGAGCAGAGGCGTAGATACGAGGGTTATTATCCCGATTATTGTGATAACAATAAGGAGTTCGAGCAGAGTTATGCCGTTAGATTCTTCAAGCATTACTTTAAGTAAATGATTATAATAGTAGTAAAAATAAGAGTTTATTTGCAAACAGGAAATTATAAAACCCTGTTTTCTCCGTGCCCTCTGTGTTCTCTGTGGTTAATTAAGTTTTTTGTTTATTGTGGATTGCCCCTTGATGTTATTGTACTTTCTTTTCTTTTTCAAGTTCAAGGGACTCGATCTCGCTACTTATTGTTCTTTCCTTATTTTCGATGTCCTGGAGGTTTTTATTAAATTGTATAGTCTTTTCTTCGAGTTCCTTCAATCTCTTGTCAAATGCTCTTTTCTTTGTGGGAGACATAAGTCTACCTTCTTTCTTCAGGTCTTCTGATAGCTGTTCCCTCTCCTTGGTAAGTTTTTCACTTTCTGGTATCAGGGCTTCTTTTTGTTTTGAAACTCTGTCACGCTCTTCCCTTAATGCCTGAGTTTTCTCTTTTGTCTCTCTATCTCCTTCATTCTTCGTCTCAGGTTTTGACGTCGCTGGTGTTTCTTCTATCCCGCTCTCTTTCTCATGTACAACGCCTTCGTTCTTTTCAATTTCAATTTTTTTAATGCTGCGTATGTCGTTTTTATCTACAGTTACCTCTCCGCCATGGATATAAAACTTGATTTGCCCCTCGACTTCTTCATATTCATCTGCTGTGATTTGTCGGCCATCTTTGAATTGTATTAAATAATCGGCATGGGATATGGCAGGAATTAAAAGGAATAACATCAATAGTAAAAATACTATCTTTCTCATATCTTAGTCTCCAAAAACGTACCCAGGGCTTTATCTACTTTGCCGATATGATTTATAAGCCAATCACCTACCCGAAGATTAACCTGTATTACTAAATATGAAGTCGCACCCTGTGTCTCAAACTCTTTTTTTAAGTTAGAAAAGTCTTTTATAAATTCTGTGTGTTGTGCCTTGTGTGCTAAATAGCCTGGATAGTCATATCTGGTCATATACCTTTCTTCTGCGCCAAAATGTGTTATTACGTAATCCTCTAAAAACTTGATTACTTTAGCAATATCTTCCTTGCCCTTACCCTGACTTATTGTAGTATGCAGGTTGTTTATTCTGTTAAATAACTCTTTATGCTGGTTATCAATCTCATCTACACCTACTGATAAGGCTTGAGTCCATTGCAGTGCCATGGTGCCATACCTCCTTAATGTTTGATGATGCAAGCATCGTGGTAAAGATGTGATAATTGTATCAATTAACTTTAAAAATCACAAGCCAAAGTGAGTATGGTGGATGAAAGCGAAAAGGATTGTTTGGCAACACGCTCATATAGTATATTATCCATTGCAAGCTAACAGGATGAAAGGATAGATTATGGACATTGCTTCATTAGCAGAGGATGCGCTTAGACTTGCCCTTAAAAAGGGCTGTGATGGCGCCGAGGTTTTTATAAAGGCCTCAAAGAGCATTTCAGCAGAGGCCAAAGATGGCGGGGTAGAGGCATTAGAGACGGCCAGAGAATTTGGCATGGCAGTTAAGGTCATTAAGGGGCAGAGACTCGGGTTTTCTTTTATATCAGGGCCTGTTGATAGTCAGCAGTCGGCAGTCGGCAGTCGGTCTAATAAGAACGTCCCACCTATTGATAAATGTGTAGAAAAGGCATTGGAGGGAGCTTGCTGGACAGGCGCAGACGGATACAATGATATTGCTGATTTTAGGTCTCCTTCGGATGTCCTTATATGGGATGAAGATATTACATTGATAAACGAGGACGATGCTATAAAAAACGCTGTGCTTCTTGAGAATGGGGCACTATCTTTTGACAGGAAGGTAAAAAAGGTCAGAAAGGCTACATCTACTTTTGTCAGCAATGATGTTGCCATATTTAACTCAAAAGGTGTGAACATTTCATATAAAGGCACTTCTGTCAGTGCCCATGTAATGGCCATTGCCCAGGATGGGGGAGACAGCCAGATGGGCTGGGACTATGGATTTAGCAGACAGCTCAAAGATATTGATTTTGCTTCCATAGGTGCAGGGGCAGCAAAGAAGGCGGTGATGCTTTTAGGTGCAAAGAAAATCAATGCTGTAAAAGCGCCTGTTATACTTGACCCTATGGTGGCATCCGAGTTCCTGGGCATCCTCAGCCTTTCATTCTCTGCAGAATCAGTGCAAAAGGGAAAGTCTTTGTTAGCAGACAGGGTTGATAAAATCATAACAAGCCCTATATTGAATATAATTGACGATGGCACAATGCCGTGGTGCCCTGGCACGTCTCCTGTTGATGATGAGGGTATTCCAGCTCGCAGGAAAGTCCTTATTGAAAATGGAAGGCTTACAGGCTTTCTACACAACACTTATACTGCAAGAAAGGCAGGAATTGTCTCAACAGGTAATGCAGTAAGGGGGAGTTTCAAGAGTTATCCTGGCGTGGGAATCACAAATCTTTATATTACCCCTCAGGATGAGGCTAAAGGCTTAAGGCTTAAGGCTGAAGAGATACTTAGTGCGGAAGGGCAGAAGTGCAAAAGTGCAGAAGAAAAAACTTCAAAGCTTCAGAGCTTCGTCTCTTCAGTTGGAAAAGGGCTTTTTGTCATTGAGGCAATGGGTGTGCATACAGCTAATCCCATATCAGGAGATTTTTCAGTTGGTATCTCTGGCTTATGGATAGAAAATGGAAGACCTTTGTTTCCAGTTAAGGAGGCAGTTATATCAGGAAATATCTTTGAGATGTTCAAAAGGGTGGGGGGTGTTGGCAAGGACCTGAGGTTTTTCGGCAGGCTGGGCTCTCCGAGTCTTTTAATCGGAGAAATGGATATTAGTGCATAAAAAGTTATATAACCCTGCTATCCAGATTAAATACCTGCCCTGTTATTCCACTTGTCTCTGAAAGATGGGCTATGAATTCTGCAACTTCATGGGGATTTGAAAACCTCCTGAGAAGGTTGTCCCTCAAAGCCGTTTCTCTTGCCTTATCTGTAGCGTTGCTGCCCATGTCAGTTAGCATGTAGCCAGGCAGGACTGCATTTACCATTATATTATGTTGAGCAAACTCTGAAGCAGCCGATAGTGCCAGGCCAATAAGAGCAGCCTTTGAGGCAGAATAGGCTGAAAGCCCTGCCTTACCTTTAATTCCAGCAATTGAGGAGATATTTATTATGTGCCCATGGCCCTGTTTTATCATGTATGGTGTTGCTGCCCGTATAAAATTAAACGGGCCTTTAAGATTCGTAGCCATTACTTCATCAAAATCTGCATCCGATGTCTTTAAGAGCAGGGACTCTTTTGTAATACCGGCATTATTTACAAGGACATCAATCCTTCCCCATCTTTTGATAACCTCGTCAGTCAGAGTTTTTACTTCTTCAAAATTCCTGACATCAGCTTTAAGCACTATTGATTACTTTACCTGTGAGGCAACTTCTTCTGCTTCACTACTTTTATCTTTATAATGGATAACAACCTGATGCCCCCTCCTGCCAAATGCGAGGGCAATAGCTTTACCAAGACCGCGAGATGAACCTGTAATTAGACAGACCATAATTAATGCAAATTAAAAATGTAAAATTCAAAATGCAAAATTAAGGAAACTTTTAATTTAAAAATCTTCTCTTCCACAATTTTGATTTTTGATTTTTGATTTTTGAAATTTTAATCTTTCAATAACCGCATCTACATCTTCCTCCGTATGTGCGGCTGTAACAGAAAATCTTATCCTGCATTTTCCCTCAGGCACTGTCGGCGGCCTTATTGCTGGAGCAAATATCTTATTGTCATAAAGATAATTGCTTAGCCTCATGGTGCTTTCAATGTCTCCTGTTAACAGTGGAATTATAGGCGTCTCAGAATCAAGGGTATTATAACCAATTCTCTTAAGTCCCCGGTAAAGCCTTCTTCTGTTTTTCCATAGTTTATCCCTCAGCCCATGCGATTCAGAATCAACTATATCTATTGCCTTTATTGCAGCGCTTGCTAATGCAGGAGGAAGGGCGGTTGAATAAATAAAGCTCCTCGCCTTGTTTATCAGAAGTTCTATCAGGTCATTTGAACCAGCAACAAATGCCCCGAAACAGCCAAATGCCTTGCTTAAAGTTCCCATCTGGATTATGCCCTGAGCTGAGCTTGCCGAAGCTTCAATACCAAAATGCTCAAACGCTCCCCTGCCTGTCCTTCCGAGGACGCCAGTTGCATGGGCATCATCAATCATAAGCATTGCATCATATTTTTTGTACAGAGAAACTATATCTTTAAGAGGCGCAACATCCCCGTCCATGCTGAATACAGTGTCAGTTATTACGAGTTTTTTGCCCGCGGATTTTCTTAAAAGTTCTTCAAGGTGATTAACGTCCCTGTGTCTGTAAACCTTTATCTCTGCCTTTGAAAGTCTTGCGCCATCAATAATGCTTGCATGATTTAACTCATCGCTCAAGATTGTATCACCGGATTTCACAATGGCAGGTATTACCCCGGTATTTGCTGAATAGCCTGTATTGAAAATTAGGGCAGCCTCTGTCCCTTTAAATCTGGCTATCCGCTCCTCAAGCTCTCTATGGGGAATGTAGGAGCCGCTTAAAAGCCTTGATGCGCCTGAGCCAAAGCCGTATTTTTTCAGGGCATTTACAGCAGCTTTTATAATCTCAGGGTGGCTGGCAAGCCCGAGATAATCGTTTGATGAGAAGTTTAAGTATTCTTCTCCGTTGATGACTACCCTCGGGCCATGAGATGATTCAAGCCATTTAAGCTCCCTTAAGAGGCCCTTCTCCTTTAATTTCCTTAGCTCCTCATCAAACATCTGTTTTTATTTTTGGTTCATCTCCCATTTAGTTGCAATAAATATTCTCAAAAGGTCATTCCTGCGAAAGCAGGAATCCAGGATATAAACATAATAGTTTCTCATACTTTCTCTGGATTCCCGCTTTCGCGGGAATGACAGCTTATATGCCTTTCACTCACGTTTACTTTTTAGCAACTTTTTTGAAGATGAACTTTTTTTCTTTCTCCTACCTTCCATATATATTTATGAATTTGCAGTTGAAGCCTTACTGGGAGGTTGTCACGCAGAATCCATGAAGCGAGGGTATCGGGTTTGACCAGGCCAAAGGCAGGCGACATAAGGACGTGGCATTTTTTAATAAGCCCGAATTTCTCAATAATGCCTTTTGCCCATGAGTAATCTTCTCTATTCATTACGACAAATTTAACCTCGTCTTTTTCTTTCAGCAGGTTAAGGTTTTTAAAATCCATTTTCTCACTCATGCCGCTTTCAGGTGTTTTTATGTCCATTATAACAATAGCCCTTCTGTCAAGCCCTGCAATGCTTATTGAACCATTGGTTTCAACGAGGACTTTATAACCTTTATCAAGGAGACTGCTTATCAGCGGATAAATATCTTTCTGCAGAAGGGGCTCTCCACCTGTAAATTCAACAAGTTTAATTTTGTAATCCTTAATTTTTGAAAATATTTCTTTGCCTGACATCTCCCTTCCATCGTAATAAGCATAAGCTGTATCGCAATAAGAACATCTCAGATTGCAGCCGGCAAGTCTGACAAAAACACATGGCAGTCCTGCATATGTAGACTCTCCCTGGATGCTCTTAAAGATTTCATTGACCTTAAGCATGCAAGTTGCTATTTCGGAGTGGAAATCTGAGTGTTTAAAAACTTTATAAAAACCTTGACCAGTTTGGGGTCAAACTGCCTGCCAGACTCTGCCTTTAGTTCATCAATTGCCTGCTGGATGGTGAGGCTCTTTTTATACGGTCTTGGTGAGACCATGGCATTGAATGCTTCAGCAATTGCCAGAATTCGTGCATGCAGAGGGATTTCTTCTCCTTTCAATCCGTTTGGATAACCATTGCCATCAAATCGCTCATGATGATAAAGAATAGCTGGCAGTATTTCTTCTATGTGCGGGTATTTACCCAGTAGCATTTCTGCGAGTCCTGGATGTGCCATAATAATTTTTTTCTCCTCTTCAGTAAGGTCACATGGCTTGTTTAAAATTTTATCCGGTATACTTACGGACCCTATATCATGCAGTATGCTTGCAGTTCTCAATCTTTCTATATCCTCTCCACTGAGGCCAAGCTCCCTGGCTAATGCGACTGATAGCCTGGCTACCTCTGCTGAATGCCCCTTTGTATATGGTGTCCTGGAGTCAACCGCCATGGCGAGGTTTTCAATAACGCTCGCCTCGATGCTCTTAGAGGCATGCTCCAGATACCAGGCGCCTTTCTCAGCTTCGACAGGCTCAGCTTCGAGGGTCTCGGCAAACCCACATGTCATGTTCCTGCCGTGCTCCTTTGCAAAGTAAAGGGCCTTATCGGCACTTCCAATAAATTCGTCTTTATCCCCTGCATTTTCTGGAAAACTGGCAAATCCTATACTGATAGTTATAAATGCCCTTTCGCCATTTGGAAGAATGAAAGGAGTTTCAGCAATTTTTTTTCTCAGCCTTTCAGCAAGAATGCGTGAACCTGCATAATCTGTTTCTGGCAGAATTACGGCAAACTCTTCTCCACCGTATCTGGCGGCAAGGTCAGTGGCCCGTATTTGCTCCTTTATAATAGAGCTAATGGATTTGAGAACCCTATCTCCGACCTGATGCCCATAAATGTCGTTAAAATTTTTGAAATGGTCAATATCCAGAATCAAAAGGGAAACCTCTCTTCCATATCTCCTTGCCCTCGCTATTTCATCTTTTAACCTCTCCTGAAAATGCCTGTGATTGTTAAGTCCTGTGAGCCCATCTACTACAGCAAGTCTTATAATCTCTTCGTGCACAGAGACTGTCAGAAATGCCTGGAAGGCAAAATCCATTAACATATCCTCGTCTTCATGGTCAAAGGAATCTTTAAGTTTATCAGCCAATATCAAAACCCCTGAGGTATCTCCCGATGAAATTAATGGCACAGCGAGTATGTCTTTTACTTTCAGATTTAATTCGGGAACTTCTATGTGCTCTCCTGTTTTCTCAATTCTTAAAGGGACCTGGTCTTTTAATACTTTCCTGAAAAGCCCCTCAGTGCTCAATCTGACGGTTGATGGGTCCTGAATGCCCTCATTTGCAATAAAAAATCTCGTTGTGATTGTTTTGGGGTCAAAAATTATTACACAACAATGTTGCGACTTGATTAGATCCTTTGTGCGGTCAACAAGGTTTTTGAGAATAACATCAGTCTTAAGCTCGGATGAAATAAACCCCATCAATTCAGTCAGTATGGCGTATTGACGCACAACCCGCTGTCCCTTAGACACCCTTTCCTTGAGGGAATCAACTATTTTTTTGATGTTCATGGCTATAGGCGCAAACTCGTCTCCATCCTTTATCTCGAGTCTGGCATCAAGGTCGCCCCT
>JACROP010000106.1 GCA_016214385.1 Nitrospirota bacterium | reverse complement strand
TGGTGGGACAGCAGATCAACCTATTCCCTTTAAGGCCCCCAATGACTTAGGCCTGCTTCCAGGGCAAAAGGCAGTTCTCTGGTATTACGATGAATCTCCAAATGAAGGAGAGGCACCCAATGACTGGGCAATAGCAGGGACAGGCACTGTCTCTTCTGATGGAAGATACATAGTCTCTGACCCGGGGGTAGGGATACCAAAGTTCTGCTGTGGCGCAACAGCCTGGGGAGGCCAGAGCGCAAATACTGAGAAGACAAGCCCTGATTGTAAGAGTCAGGCAGCAGAACCTGTTGACCTTTCAACAGGTTATTTCATACACGAAAAGACAGACCTTCACATACCCGGGATAATTCCAGTTAATATCACAAGATATTACAGAAGCAAGGACACCTCAGGTAATGAGCCGATAGGCGCATTCGGCAGAAACACATACTTTGAATATGACTGGTGGATGGGGGCCTATGGGGCAGATGGGAAGATTAATAACACAGACACAACAATGTTTTTGCTAATTAAACCTGGCAATTATCAATACAGGTTTAGTGTTAAACAGGCAGATGGGACCTTTATCAATGACACAGACCCTGACATGCGTGGTGCAGTCATTACAAAGAATACCGATGGCTCAAAGACCCTCAGGATGAGGGATGGCTGGACATACAAGTTTGACAGCAGTGGTGATTTGATAGAGATAGCAGACAGAAATAGCAATAAGCTCACCCTCACGAGGAGGTCTGATTTTGAAGGAGGTTATCTAACAGAGATAATAATGCCAGATGGCAGAAAGATAGCCTTTAACCAGACCTTTACAGCAACAGGGGGTCCAATGAGTGGATTTTCCAGGACCGATGAGATTGTTGATCCTGCAGGGAGGACTGTAAGCTATACCTATGATAAAGACTCAACCGACCGCCCAAGGCTCAAGAAAGTCTCTTATCCTCCTGATGGAGGCACAATTGAGTATAAATACGACTCATCAGGCAGGATGTCAGAGATAATAAATGAGAGGGGCATCCGTGAGGTATTAAATGAATATGATACAAACCACAGGGTAATAAAACAGACCCACATAGATGGAGGCACTTACACATTCAACTACACAATAGCAGGAGGCAATATCACAGAGGCCTCAATGACAGCTCCAAATGCAGGGGTAACGACCTGGAGGTTTTACGATGAAACAGGGGCATACAAGGATAAATACGTCACACAGATGACAACACCTGATGGAACAACCAAATATGACAGGGAAGTAGGGACAAACCTTTTAAAATCTGTCACAGACCCCCTCGGAAGGAAAATAACCTACACCTATGACTCAAAGGGCAGGGTGGCAACTATTACAGACAATGGAGGAAACACAACCAGCTATGAATATGAAGACACCTTTAGCAAAGTTACTAAGATAACAGATGCCCTTGGGAATATAACAACCATGAGCTATGACTCAAAGGGTAATCTTACCTCCATCAAAGACCCGATTGGAAACACAACGACCATCAGCTATAATAATATGGGAAAACCTATATCTGTGACCGATGCACTTGGAAATAAAACAACAATGGAATACGATGCCTCAGGCAATCTCACCAAGGTCACAGACCCCTTGGGAAACTCATCCCAGATGGCCTATGATTCATTAAACAGGCTTACAAAAACGACAGATGCAAATGGAAAAAGCACAGGTTATAATTATGATCCAATGAGCAGAATTAGAGAGGTCACAGACCCTCTTGGAAGCATAACGAGATATTATTATGCTGGTGATGGAAAACTCACCCAGGTAATAGATACAAAGAATCATGACATAAGGTATGAATATGACGATAGAAGCAGAGTTAAAAAGATGACAGATCAATCGGGTAAAGTTGAGGCATATATTTATGATACGAGCGATAATCTTACTTCCGTCACAGACCGAAAAAGCCAGAAAACTACTTATACTTATGACAAAATGAATAGAATAACAAAGGCCACATATCATGATGCTTCATATACCACATATACCTATGATACAGCAGGGAGGCTTATCAGTGTCGGTGACAGCGTCAGTGGCACAATCACTTACACATACTCAGACACAGGCTGCACAACAGGATGCAGCGGGATAGCAGATAAAATAATCAAAGAAGTGACGCCTCTTGGGACAATAGATAACACCTATGATAAAATAGGAAGAAGAATAACCATGACAGTAGCAGGCCAGCCTGTGGTTAATTATACATATGACAAGGTGGGGAGGCTGACAAACATCAAACAGAAGATAGGGACAAAGGACAGGAACTTCAAGATAACCTATGACAGTGCTGGAAGGAGAACACAGCAGGATTATCTAATAGGCACATCAACCAATCCAACGATACAGACGACATATTCCTATGACACAGCAAGCAGGCTCTTGAATATGAAACACCTCAAATCAACCACAGTCCTTGAGGATCTCCTTTATGAATATGACCCCAACGGGAACAGAACGAAATACAAGAGGAATGCAGTACAGCCATTGAGGGATGGGGTTACAGATGCCGATTATAACGAGGCGAATCAGATGGTAACATTTGTTCCTCAGACAGGATCGGCGAAGAATATGACATACGATGATAATGGGAATCTCACGAGTGTAACCAATTCTTGTGGCAAGACCACATACACATGGGATGTAAGGAATCGTTTAGCAGGGATCAATGGCTTTAAACCCGATTGTTCATCTCTGACAGCTTCTTTTAAGTATGATGCTTTGGGGAGAAGGATTGAAAAGACTATAAATGGAAAAACCATTAAATACCTTTACGATGGTTTAGACATCATTCAAGAGATTGAAGGCAGTGCGGTTACAAACTATGTGAGGACTTTGAATATAGACGAGCCTCTTGCAAGAATAAAGGCAGATGGAACAATAAGGCATTATAAAACAGATGCTCTTGGTAGTGTAATCGCATTGGTTGACGACACAGGCGCTGTTAAGACGACATATACTTACGACCCTTTTGGTGCTGTGACAATAACAGGCGAATCATCTGATAATCCTTTTCAATACACTGGTCGTGAAAATGATGGAACAGGGTTATATTACTACAGAGCTCGTTATTACTCGCCGGAGTTGCAGAGGTTTATAAGCGAAGATCCGATTGGATTGGCGGGGGGGATAAATAAATTTGTTTATGTCGACAATAATTCTATTAATTATATCGATCCATGGGGATTATGGAGAAAAAAAGCTGGTGGCTACAGATTTGAGAAATATCCAGATGACCACCCACCTGATCATGTGCATGTGTATAAAGACAATAAGAAACTCGGAAAGTATGATTTGGAAAATAAATGTCCTATGGATAAGGGATTAAAGGATTCGAAACGCCTTCGAAAGGCGCTTAAGAAACTTGGCTTGATAGGTTTAGGAGTAACAATATTAGATTTAGGGTTTGATATTCATGAATCTGGTGCGCAAGAGGCAGTAGGAAACATGGTTGGCGACATGGTCGATAATATTGTGAATCCATTTTTCGGAGCCTCCGAAGCGGAGTAGGAGCCTTACAAGCTTAGATGCTATGAAATTTCCACTCAAAATGAAAGAAGGGGTATACCCCAGTAAGGCTATATGTCCATGGTGTAAAAAGGCAAAAATATTTGAGCCACATTCTTTCGCTGTTCTTGAGTGTGGGGCCTATCTAATGAATAGAAAACGTGACGTTGGTGTACCAGATAAGAAAATGGATGGTTTTCTCAGTCTGATTTGGCACGGGGCACATAACGATGGTAAAGGAAAAGACAGAGAAATTGATTGCATGCTCGATGTGGTTTCTGATGTGACTGGAGGACAATTCGGTATATACTTTTGTTCGACGAGATGCTTAAGAGGCTGGCTAAACGCCATAATCGATGAACTTGAATCTAAAATACAGAAACAAAGTAAAGAATAAAGGGGACGGTTCTATTTTATTGACAAAGAAGGCAGTGTATGATAGATTTTAGGCATGCCGAGGACAGCGAGGATAGCACCAAGAGAATATGTATATCACATATTAACAAGAGGGAATAACCGCCAAGATATTTTTAAGAACGAAAAAGATTACAGGAAATATATTGAGATACTTCAGAGATACAAAGATAGATACAAGTTTAAGATGCTGTCGTTTACACCTGCTGTCGGCTCTGCTAAGAACATCACCTACGATAATAATGGAAATCTTTTAAGTATGACAAATTCCTGTGGCACGACTACATACACCTGGGATGTTCGTAACAGGCTTGCGGGTATAAACGGAAATAAGATAAAGGGGTCAAGTCTTTAATCTTGACATTTCAAGGCAGATATGATAAGTACATATCATGGCGCGGCCATTAAGAATAGAATACGACGGAGCATTGTATCATATAACATCAAGAGGAAACGAAAGAAAGCCAGTATTTAAAGACGATGAAGACCGTAGAGTACTTCTGGATACACTGCATAGAGTAAATAAGAGATACAATTGGATATGCCATGCCTATTGTCTTATGAACAATCACTATCACCTTGTAATAGAGACACCTGATGGGAATCTTTCAAGAGGGATGAGGCAGCTAAACGGGGTTTACACGCAGGAATTCAACAAGAGGCATGAACGGGTAGGGCATGTGTTTCAGGGAAGATACAAGGCAATATTGATACAAAAGGAAAGCCATCTGCTTGAAGTCAGCCGGTATGTTGAACTAAATCCTGTGAGAGCAAGGGCGGTAAGGGCACCTAAGGAATGGAGATGGAGCAGTTATCGTGCAACATCTGGTATTGATAGACCACATCCTTGTCACACAACAGACTGGATATTAGGGCAATTCAGTACAAAAAGGAAACAGGCAGAAAAGAAATACAGGGAATTTGTTGAAGCAGGGATAGGAATAAAAAACATATGGGAAAATGTCAAAGGCCAGAGCATACTTGGAGAAGAAGATTTTGTTGAAAGATTAATTGGATATATAAAAGGGCATGAAGACATAAAAGAAATACCAAAGGAACAGAGGTATTTAAAAAGGCCTGCGCTTAAAGAGATATTTAGTGATGATATATTATTAAATAGGATAAGAAGGAACAGAAAAATAGCAGAAGCAATAGAGAAGCATGGCTACAGCCAAAAGGAAATTGCAGATTATTTAGGTATGCATTATTCAACTGTGAGCAGGCTGGTGAGTGAGAGTGAAAGACATCAAAAGTAAAGACCTGACCCTTTCTTACTATCTTGACCCTACCCGCCCTGGACATGGTAAGCCAGGGCAAGGAATGAAGAAACACAGACCATGGGAGGGTGGCTGGTAATGAGTTTGCCCATCTGCCCTATATTTGTAGTTGAAGGATTGGATGATGTTTACGTCTACGCAACTGTAGAAGATGCTCAACTTGCATTGGAACCATGGTGGGTTAAGCAGAAGGAAGGCGTTGTCTATGATGCTGAGGGGCGGCTTCTACAACTTAAGGCTGGTGATATTAATGTTACTATTTCTCTTGGTGAAGCATCTCCAACTCATGCAGATGAATTAGAGTCAGTTCTACGAA
>JACROP010000105.1 GCA_016214385.1 Nitrospirota bacterium | reverse complement strand
TGAACCCATAAGTTTGGATATGAACCCCCGTTAGAAAGGACGGGGCTTTCTACCGGGGTAAAATATTCGGGTTCAAGTTACAAACTTGAACCCGCCAAGACAGGTAGGGCAAGCCCTGCCCCCGCAAGGGTTCGGCAACAAGCTCTTGTCTTTTATAAAAGAGTTGTTAAATATAATCAAAAACAGCGATAATAAAACCCATGCTGAATAAAGACTCTATAACTACATTCCTCAAAGATAAAACACTGCGGCCTGTGAGTCTCAAGGAAATTGCAAAGGGGCTCGGTGTTGCAAAAAAAGAATTCCGGCCGCTCACGAGACTGCTTGGTTTTTTGACCGCTTCAGGAGAAATCGTAAAAACCCGTACAGGCCTTTACGGCCCAGCAGAGAAAATGAACCTCGTATCCGGCTTATTTGAGGCACACAGGGACGGCTATGGTTTTGTCCTTCCTGACAGGCCGGGTGAACGGGACCTCTTTGTCCCTGCAAGAAACATCTTTGGGGCCATGGACGGAGACCGTGTAATTGTCAGGGTTGAGAGCTGGTCAAAGAGGGATGCGAGGGTAATAAGGATTCTTGAGAGGAGTCATAAAAGGGTTGTTGGAAGGCTTGAGTATGGGAAAAATTTTTATTATGTAAAACCAAAGAATAAAAAGATTCCCTTTAACATATACATAAGCCCGAAGGAAAAAGGCGGGGCAAAGAGTGGCGATATTGTTGTTGCTGAACTCACATCTTATCCAACCCCTGAAAGGCATCCCGAAGGCAGGGTCTTAAAAGTTCTTACACAAGCAGAAGAGCCAAAGCTCGAGATTGATATGATTATTGAGGAGTTCTCCCTTCCGCGCAAATTTCCAAAGTCTGTTCTTGATTCTGTTCAAGAAATCACCGAAAAAGTGAGCCACCATGGGAGGGTTGACTGCAGGCAGCTTTTGACTGTGACTATTGACGGAGAAATGGCAAGAGATTTTGATGATGCAATATCCATAAGGAAAGATGCCGATGGATTTACCCTGTGGGTGCATATTGCAGATGTCAGCCATTATGTCCCCTGGGACTCCGCCTTAGACCTTGAGGCAAGGCGCAGGGGCACAAGCGTTTATTTCCCTGACAGGGTAATACCAATGCTTCCCAAAGAGCTTTCCAACCATATATGCAGCCTCAATCCTAAAGCCGACAGGGCAACATTAACTGTTGAGATGCAATTTGATGAAAATGGGAATATAAAAAAACAGGACTTTTATCCGAGCATCATAAACAGCAACGAGAGGATGACGTATACCTCTGTAAGAAAAATCCTTGTGGATAATGACCCGGAGGAACGGCATAGGTATTCTTATCTCCTTCGGGATTTTGAAGTCATGGAAGAACTCTGCGAGGCCCTCAGGCAGAGGAGATTAAAAAGGGGCAGTCTTGATTTTGATTTGCCTGAGCCTGAAGTCCTCCTCGATATTCAGGGAAAGCCAGAGGCAATAATTAAGGCAGAGAGAAACCTTGCCCACAGGATTATAGAAGAATTTATGATTGCAGCCAATGAGGCTGTGGCCGAATATCTTACAAGGCTTGCAATACCATCTATTTATAGAATCCATGAAGAACCAGACCCTGTGAAGCTTGAAGACACAAAGCCTTTATTTAAAGCACTCGGTATTCAGCTTAGAAAGGCTGGACACAGGATATTTCAAGGAGTAATTGAGGCTGTGCGGGGAAGGCCTGAGGAGGCCCTGATAAACAATATCATTTTAAGGCTCATGAAGCAGGCAAGATATTCGGATAAAAATGTTGGTCACTTTGGCCTTGCGTCAGAATGTTACACGCACTTTACCTCTCCGATAAGAAGATACCCCGACCTTGCAGTCCACAGGATACTGAAGGATTCACTTAAAAAGAAAGGGCTTTCAGATAAAAAGAGAAAATACCTCGAAGGGCTCCTGTCAGAAATAGCCTTTCATTCTTCAAGGATGGAGAGGGTTGCTGATGAGGCTGAAAGGGAGGTGGTAAATGCAATGAGGGTTTGGTTTATGAGGGATAAGGTTGGAGACGAGTATGAAGGCTTTATCACTGGCATAACTCCATATGGCCTCAGGGTCCAGCTTAAAGATTTTTTTGTTGAAGGCTTTATGCATGTCTCCTACATGCCTGATGACTATTATAAGTTTAACGAAGAGCGTTACTGTCTTACTGGAAGGCATAAAAAGAAGTCACATACTATTGGACAGGAGGTAAAAGTAAGGATTGAGCGTGTGGATATAGAGGAGAGGGAGATAGTGCTCGCAATGGCATAACAGTAAAACAATTTTTCTAAGGGGTTTACTGACACTAAACACTGACCCGAACACTTTGTTTTATTGACAGGTTAGATTTATTCTGGTAAAGATTTTATTAGCCGCCCCGTTAGAGTCTTAGCCTCTAACGGGGTAAAGAGGAGAAATGGGAAAAACAATTCTTGTAATAGACGATGAGCCGGGGATCAGGGAATCATTCAGAATGATTTTCAAGGACTTGTATCCTGTCCTTTTTGCAGGCAGCGGAAAGGAAGGTCTCAACCTTGCCAACAAGGACATCAGTCTTATATTTCTTGACTACAAACTGCCTGATTTAAGTGGCCTGGATGTATTGAGGGAAATAAAAACACACCATCCATCAATTCCTGTAATCATGATTACAGCTTATGGAAGTGAAAACTTGTGCCTAAAAGCCTTTAGACACGGGGCCATAGATTATATAAAGAAACCTTTTGATATAGAGGAGATAAAGGCAAAGGTGGAACTTCTATTGAAAATTAGAAGTACGGGGGCAGAAGTTCGTCAAACTGTATTTCTGGAATGTAATAATTCTGGACGGAAACCAGAGGGAATACCCCTCCATGTATTTAATGGCCTTGTGAGGGCAAAACGATATATTGATGAACATTACATGAGTGAGATATCTCTTTCACCAGTGATAAAAGAGGCTGGTATGAGCAGGGCTTATTTCTGTAAATATTTTAAACTCCTCACAGGTTATTCCTTCGCAAGCTACCTTAACAACCTTAAGATTAAAAGGGCTACGGAGATACTTTCAAATAAAAATCTCTCAATAACTGATATAGCAATTGCATCAGGATACAGCGATGTAAGTTATTTTTCCAGAATGTTCAGAAAAATCATCGGCTGCCCACCAACACGCTACCGGGGCACTAAGGGCTCTAACTAAAGGCATAACACTCTCTACGAGTCGTAGACCCTACATCTTTAGACAAAAATCCAAAATCTTTAGAAGAACGTT
The DNA here is from genome assembly GCA_016214385.1 of Nitrospirota bacterium. NCBI lineage: Bacteria > Pseudomonadati > Nitrospirota > Nitrospirota bacterium. The sequence goes on along the minus strand of JACROP010000105.1, from coordinate 6,358 downwards.
ATAGCATTCAAAGATGCGAAAGGCTAAGCTTGCATAGCCGTAACCACCATAATAAAGCGGATAGAAAAGAAATTATAAAAGGTGCACTTGTAGGCACCTAACATTTCAAAATTTAATAGGAGGGAGGTAAAAGTCTATTTTCTGTCATTTCGAGCCCTTCACTTTCTGTCATTCCGAACGAAGTGAGGAATCTCGTTCTGTTCAGGGTAAACTCCGCGAGAAATCTTACAGTCGTTACGATTCAATAAGTTTTAAGATTCCTCGTCACTACAGTTTCCATTCACTCCGCTCAGGACAGGCTCTCGGAATGACATAACTGAGTAGTTTTTCAACAGGCTGTTTAGAGAGTCTTGATAGTTATTTTTCCTGATAGTTCTATCCAGAAGAAAAATTGGAATACAGCAATTCTGGATAAGTGAGGATTGTTTGAGGACGGAATATCCTGGAGCAATGTTTTGTAGAAACTGATCCAAACAGGTTTTCTCAAATGCTCCGGAGCAGTTAAAAAAATTCACAAAAAAGCAGGAGGTATAGCATGAAGACCAAAATCTTTTTTGGCATCTTAAGCGTGGTGTTTTTAGTCACTTCAGCCTTTGCCGTTTCCAAGGAAATCAAAATCGGAGGTGGTGCAGCGCCTGTAGAAAATGTTTTAAAGCCCATAAAAGAACCTTTTGAAAAGGCCACTGGAATCAAGCTGAATATAGTTGAGAGCGGGCCCAAAGCAGCCCTTATGGATCTCGAAAAGGGTAAAGTTGATGCGGCAACGGCTGGACTTGCCTTAGAGGACTGGATTAGCCTTATAGAAAAAGACGGACACAAGGTCCAGGATAAGAGTTCGCTTAATCCAGTGGTAATAGGCAAGGACAACATCAGGGTAATAATTAACAAAGACAATCCAGTTGCAATGTTAAGCAAGGAACAGCTTAAGGGAATTTTTACAGGCAAGATAACGAACTGGAAAGCTGTAGGTGGCAAAGATTTACCCATTATTGTTGTGTGGGGAAAACTCATCCCGGGAACCAACGATTTATTCACAAAACACATTATGGAGGGCGGATCTGTAACAAAGAGTATTTTTGAAGTAGCCACAGCCGCTGATATAAAGCAGAAGGTATCAGCAACACCCGGCGCTATTGGAATCGGCCCGGCAGCCGCTATTGACGCCAGCATTAAATCCCCTCAGACCCCTGAGATATCGAGGCCAATAGTTCTCCTCACAAAGGGAAAACCTTCTGAGACTGTACAGAAGCTCCTGGAGTTTATAAAGGGTGAGGGGCAAAAATATATTAAAGGTTAGTGATTGCTGCGGGATAGAACTATCAAGCATTTTGGGGCAGGTGTTGCCCTGCCTCACATTTCTTACAACTCCTTGATTTTCAAGGGGCTGCAAGATATTAAACAGACTTAAATAGAAAGGAGGTGAAATTTGATGAGGATGAAAAGGATTCTTATTTTATTGATGGCCTTTGTATTTACCTTTAGCATTGCTGGTTTAAGCTTCTCAAAAGAATCTGCAGAGATAAAAGGCATGGTCACAAAGGTTGAAGGTAACATGCTAATCATTGTAGATGATATGGGCAAGGAAACAGCAGTGGAGGTTAAGGATGCAAAGGACATCAAGGTTGGCAATCGTGTGGTAGTTAAAAATGGCGCGGTAACAAAAGAGCCTGCCGAATCGCCTGGCTCTTCACGCAATTAGCTTTTCGGTATTTGGGGCAGGTGTTGCCCTGCCCCATCTTAATTTTTGTGACAAAAAAAATCAAAAAGAGGGGAGGTGATTTAGTTGATAAGGAAACCACATTTTCTAAAGGGCACATTCTTTTTTGTTGCACTTCTAATGCTAATTGCTGTAATTGCTTCTGGGTGTGCTACAAAAGAGTATGTCAAAGAGCAGATAGACCCTGTTGCTGACAGGGTTAAGAAGCTGGATGACAGGCTTGCATCAATAGAAAAAAGGATTGCAGCCATAGACGGAAAGATGGACGGCTTTAGCAAGGACCTTGAGGATGCAAAGAAAGCGGCTGAGGAAGCCAAAAAGCTCAATCAATCTGCTATTGAGAGGGCTGAGAAGGCTGCTGACAGGGCCGAGAAGGCCGCTGCAAAAGCAGTAAAGGTATTTGAGGAAAAGCAGAGAAAGTAGTGGTAAGGATCGTAAAGTTTTTGGACTTCTATTTGCTGGGAGTGACAAACAGACTATTTTTAACAGGATTGAACTGGTAGAGAAATACCTTAAGGTAAAGGTTGTACCTGGAAAAGGAACTGTATGTTAAAAAATTAAATTTAATTAATATGCTTTTCCGCCAAAGGCGGAAAACTCCCCCGACTCCTGCACATCTACAGGGATGCCATCCACCTCTCTCGGAATGACTTCTTCTGGTCTCAGGTGTGCAGGGTCTTCCTTTTTTTTCACGTAAACTACAATGCACTTCTCCTCCGTATATTTACCTTCTCTCTGGCAGAAACCCACTGCAACACCCACCACATTTGGATATGCCATAAGCTTGGATTCCCACTTTTCTTTTATTTTAAACATATCTTTTCCCATCTCGTAGAGTCGAGTCTCCGACTTATGCTCAAAGGAATTTCCAGGTAATACGATTAACAAAATTAAACTAAGACATCTCTTAAATATAAGGCTATCTGGATTGTTTTTTAAGACAACGCCCTCGAAATTACAAAACACTTGAGTAATCTTACCCCAATTTTTAGACAAAAATCCAGAAAATTTGGACGACAGTTATAACGCACAAACCTGCGAAAGCCTAAGATTTATTTATCAAGCCGTCAATTTTTAGATAAAAAGCCAGAATTTTTAAACGATAGCCCAGGTTTTCGCTCTTAGATTTATTTTAGATTTATGTTTAACTCCTCTCCTTAAGAAACTCCCGGGGGACAGGATGGGGAGAAAGGGAGGTGATAACTTAGGAGAAAAATAGTGAGCAACCAAATAAACCAATTTTTTGGGAAACCTTGAAGTCTGATGTATAAATCTTATAACACATATTCTTCGTAGGAGGTAATCATGGAAACTGGTATCAAGCAAGCCAAAGGTTCCGGGGCGGTTGTGGAATTGTTCGGTCATGTAACACTTGTTGAAGGTTATGATTTACCAAAATTTAAAGGATGCCATGCATTAGTAGCGCTGCGAGATACGCCGGGCAAGACAGTAGCAGTTCTAACGAAGGCGCATAGACTGCAAACATTACTGGAAACGGCTCTTTCGACAGGCAACCTTATCGCTTTCTGGGGACAAAAACTTGTCTCACCGCCAACGCCACGTGGAGGAACATGGAGTGTAGAAGTTTACGGCATCGATGGAGTGATCCTCTACAACATGAAATAGTATTTAGGTTACTGCAACGCAAAAAAGTGCAACTTTCTTAATGGAAAATTTGGTTTTATAACATAAAAGGGAGGAAATCATGGAAAGTGTGTATGTCACATATGGAAGGTAAGATATTTGACAAGCTGACGCCCTTGCCACTCGGTGATTAAAAATCCAGAGATCTCAACGGGAAGGAGGTAATTTATTATGGAAGAAAAAGGAGAAACAAACAAACTAATATTGGACGTCGAACTTCACGGCCTGAAACCTGGTGAAGAAAAGCCAAAAATCGTAATGTATCTTCTTGACGCCACTGGAACAATTCAAGAGAAGGTAGCATGTGTTGTAGAAGGAAAACTGACACTTGACCCGGCATTAGCAGAGGAAAGGCAAAAGATATTGGCCCTTGGCCCTGAGGTGAAAGACTTAAAGGAGCTGCGGCGCGATATGCTCTTGCAGTTTAGAATAGGAGAGCAATGGCCGATATGGGAAAGCATAAAGGTTATTGAGATCCCGAGAGACTGGTGGTTTGATTGGCCGTTATTCAAGACATGCGTTTCTGGAAGGGTTAGAAGATGCTGGCCGATTTTCAAGCCCCTTCTGCCCCGACCAGAGTTAGGCGGAATACAGATACCAATACATCCAACAATACCGTTTCCTTGGTCCCAGCGTTGCAGCCCCATTTGTAACGGCGTAGTTGAAGTATACGAGAGGGAATGTTGCTGCCCGCCTTGGATTATCCCTGATATTTCTGACATCCTGAGAAAACTGAAAGAATTGGTTGAAGTATGGCCACCGCATGTTTTTCCACCCCCACCTCCTCCGCCACCGGATAAAATCGGTCCGATTGGGCCCAGACCTGGCCCTGACCCATCGCCTATTGACAGGACTGTACTAAGAAGTTTGAAGCGAAATGAGTCATTCGGCATAAAACCATTGATAGCTGAGATGCCTGAGCATTTATCACAAGACATTAAGGCATTGGAAACCATGCCCCAGGCTGAGGCTATCAAGTATGTCTGGGAAAGACCTCATCTGTGGCACTTTTGTTGCACCTGTAGTGAGCGCAAGTTGGGAGAAACAACACTTGGCCCTGATGGACACTTTACCTTCTGTTACACCCGCTTCCCCCGGCTCTTCCGAAGGCACTGCCGTAGAAGTTACTTCTACAAGGTAAAACAATGGCAGGAAAACCAATGGGTATATATCTACGATGGTTCTGCTTCGCATCAGTATTTTACAGCAGACCAGTTTGCTGACCTGAAAACATGGAAAGGTCGTGCCTGCGCTGGTGACGATCCGGATGTCCCGTATGAGCGGCCATTTGTAATGTTGCAGGATATTGGCTCAACGCATAGTTGGAGGTTGGTTAGTCACTGGCTTGGAAAGGATGTTGCTGGCAATGATTTAACCCAAATTGATGACAATAGCGTTGCGATGCCACCGGCCAATGGTGGCCTTGCTAATCCCCCTGGCCCCGGCGGCGCCACCCTCATGCAACTTGTCAATCAGCCATGGGGCGAAATGTTGTGGTTCAGGCTCTACTTCCATCCTGGTATGAAGGCCCTTGGAGCCCGGTATTACAGAATAAGTATTGTTCCGGCTGGACCGAATGGTAATCCTACGCCAGGTTCAACGCCAACATATTTAACAAACCCCATATCCTGGCTTAAGTTTGTCTACGTGGGTGGTCAAGTGCAGGTTCTGGGAGAAGGCTTGGGCCCTAACCCTGTTGGAGGAAATGTTGGTTTATACCGAATCCCATACCGTGAAGATGCCCTATGGCTTGAAGGACAGCATCACCAAGTCTGGGATACAAGGCTTCAAGCGAATGGCAAGTATCTCCTTGCCATAGAGATCTTCGATGCAGCAGGCAACCGTCTGACACCTGGTGTTGCGAATGGCACGGATATACACAAAGACTTTGACTATCTCAGATGGCTCGAAGAGACAGGGCCGGACAGTGTAAGCAGGGTAACTTTTGCCAAGCTCCAACATCTGTTCTGGATAAATAACCTTCCTGTTTATGCAGATATTGTTGATCTGCGCAAGGATGGCGTTGCATCTGGCGATGAGTGTCAGTTCATGACCGGACCAGAGGACAGCACGCTCTCTGCTGGTTTCCGTGCATTCCATTCTACACTGAATTCAGGGGCACCGCCTGAGACCTTCATGTATTATTACACGATGTGGTGGCATCGAGGCTTGAACGGTCCGAACGGTACGATTGAGACAGGAGGTGCGAACAGGCCATCTAACTCACTTGCCGACCCGCCGGCAGTATCGGCTACGCAGACCTTTGCACAGATGCTGGGCACTAATACAGTTGGTGCAAAATGCACCTTTGCTGTCAACCTTAGGGTATACGCTAAACATACCAACGGAAGCAGGAGGTTACTGGAATACGACCGTGAAGATCAGGCTGCGTTTGCATTAGAGATAACGTCTTAAAAGATTGTCGCTAACAGGGGGTGCCGACTTCGCAATGTTCTGTCCAACGGGCCTTCGGCACCCCGAAATGACTAAATATCCATTTCTTAAGATTGTTAAGAAAGGTGGTTTCGTCATTTTTAGACGATAGCCCAAATGCTCGCGATTAAATTATGTTTATATGATTTTAATTATAGAAAAATTTTTCTTAGAGGAGGACTTGCATGAGTGAAACAGTTGAAAAATTTGGCATGGGCTGGCTACCTGACTATCCTGATTTCAGGGATTACACAGAGGAGCAGGAAGAGATCAATAAGATACTAACGCCGACACGCATTCTGAAGGCGGTAAAGATCCCTGCATCTGTCGATTTAAGGGCATGGTGCTCACTTGTAGAGGATCAGGGTTCACTCGGCTCATGCACTGCCAATGCAGGGGTCGGTATGGTGGAATACTATGAAAAAAGGGCATTTGGAAGACATATAGATGCTTCACGACTTTTCCTTTATAAAGCAACAAGGAACCTTCTTCACTGGACAGGCGACACTGGTGCATTTCTGAGAAGCACGATGGGCGCCTTAGTCCTCTTCGGCGTCCCGCCAG
>JACROP010000104.1 GCA_016214385.1 Nitrospirota bacterium | reverse complement strand
ATCCTTCTACCTCTACGCTCGGTTCGGTCAGCCCCAGGGTTACGGTTGGAAAACGCCTGCTCGGTGAGAAGATTTTTGTAACTTACTCAACGCCCATAGGCACCTCTGAAGAACACATCCTGAAACTTGAATATCTTATAAACAAAAATCTTTCCCTTGTAGGCCTGAGAGATGAGAGAGGAAGCGTGGGAGCAGATTTTAAGTTCAGGTTCGAATTTAAATGATAGAGGACAGAGCACAGAGTCCAGAGTGCAGACTTAAAAAATTTATATTCTGTTATCTGTTATCTATATTCTATATTCTGTTTTCTGTTTCTGATATTCAAGCTACAACCTTCCATCAGGGAAAAATTAAAGCAATCGAGGTTGAAGGCCTTAAACGTATTGACAGGCAGTTGCTAATTGATATGATAGGCCTGAAAATTGGTGACACTATCAATCCAGGTGCATTAAGAGATGGTATAAAGCGTGCATTTAAAAAGGGGGTTTTTCTTGACATAAAGGCAGATGTATCGCCATTTGATGACGGGATAAAACTCATATATATTGTCACAGAAGTCCTGAGGATTAAAAAGATAAATATTGCAGGCAACGACAATATAGCTAATAGAAAAATCAGAGATGCGTTGCTTTTTAAAAAGGGAGAAGAATTCAGGGAAGAATTCCTCGATAATGCGATAGGGGACCTTGTGCAATTTTATAGGTCAAAGGGGTTTTTAGAGGCAGCAATATCAATTTCGGCAAAAGAAGATATTGAGCCAGGCTGGGTTAACCTGTTTGTAGAGATCAAAGAAGGGTCGCCTTTGATAGTGCAGAAGATAACTATACTTGAGGAAGTTAGAGATATGGTAAAAATTAGCGAAGGAGACATCCTTGATATAGGCAGAGTGGATAAAGACATTAAAAGAATTAGAGAATATTATGAAGAACATGGCTATATCAACCCTGTGGTTGGCCCGTATGAGTTTAAAGATGGAGAGCTTTTTATACCTGTTGTCCCTGGCTATATGTTAAATATCGCATTTGAGGGGAATACCATTTTCAGCTCAAAGAGATTGCTGGAGGAAATGCCATTTAAAGAGGCAAGGGATGTAAACGAAGGCATTATCGAGGAGGCGTCGCGGAGAATACTCAGACTTTACAGGCAGAAGGGCTATAATGCCGCGCAGGTAATAGCAGGGCTGGAGAAAAAGGATGACCTCACAGCCCTGACATTTTTTATATACGAAGGGCAGGAGATAGTGCTGAGAGAAATAAAATTTACAGGAATTGGTTATCCCCCTGAAGCAATTAAAGAGATTATGTCCTTGAAAGAGGGAGACTCATTTGATGAATATCTCATCGAAAATGACAGGGAGGCAATTATTGCTTTTTACAATGCCTTTGGTTATCTCAAGGCCGAAATAAAAGAATTCAAAAAATTGATCTCAAAAGACACCAATGAAGCAATCCTCGAAATAACAGTCTATGAGGGGCCTCAGACAAGATTAGAAAAGATTGATATTGTTGGCAATAAATTTATTGAAACCGAAAAAATTAAAAAAGTTTTACAGCTTCGTGAGGCCTCTCCTTACAATGATGTTGATGTAGCGGATGCGAGATATAGAGTTTTAGACCTCTACGGACGTTACGGCTATATTGACGCACATGTGGATGTCGAAAGCAGGATAGATGTTGATAAGGCATTTATAACCTATAAAATCACAGAAGGCAAACAGTATTTTATGGGAAAACTTATTATCAGGGGGAATGAAAAGACAAAAGATGAAGTGGTCAGCAGGGAGTTCGTTCTAAAAGAAGGGAAGCCTTATAGTTCTGAGAGTTTATTGAAGAGCAAGGAGCGATTGCATAGACTTGGATTGTTCAGCGATATTTCATTTGAATCCTTTCCAGCAGAAGACAACGTAAAAGACGTTGTCGTATCTCTCAGGGAAGGTAATTTCGGGGCCGTGGAATTCGGCCTTGGTTATGGCGATTATGAGGGATTCAGGGGCTTCTTTGACATCAGTTACCGCAACCTCTGGGGATACAACAGGCAGATAGGTTTAAGAGCCGAATTGAGCTCCATAGAGTCGCGATATATTTTAAGCTATAGAGAGCCATGGTTTTTTGGGAACCCGCTGCCTTTTAAATCTTATCTTACCAGGGAACACAGGAGGGCAATTAATTTAGATACCAGAGAGACGCTTTATGTGATTGATAGGTTATCGCTTATTTTCGGGATTGAAAAAGACCTCACAGAGCGTTTGAAGGCAAATTTAAATTATGAATACTCTCTTGTTAAAACAACAGATGTAGCGCCAGGCGTTATTTTAACAAGAGAGGATACCGGGACGCTCGGAATAGGCAGTGTTTCACCTTCGCTATTTTACGATGCCCGGGATAATCCCTTTGACCCGACTGCTGGCTCTCTTAACGGTATTATACTGAAATTTGCAAGCAAGGCATTTCTCTCTGAGACGGAATTTTTAAAGGCGATATTTCACAGTAGCTGGTATTTCAAAATTAAAAAAGGACTCGTGCTGGCCATTTCTTTAAGAGGAGGCATTGCTGAGGGTTTTGGACCATCAGAGCTTCCTCTGATTGAGAGGTTTTTTCTTGGCGGGAGGACTACTGTAAGGGGATATGACCAGGACACCCTCGGGCCAAAGGGCTTTGATGGTAATCCAACTGGAGGAAATGCATTTGCCCTTATAAATGCTGAAGTTCGCGCATCCCTCGGCAGAGGTTTTGGTTTGGTGGCCTTTGTTGATGGTGGAAATGTCTGGCATGAAATAAAAGATATGGAGACAGACCTCAGATACACTACCGGCCTGGGGTTAAGATACAAAACTCCTGTAGGACCATTCAGGATTGATTACGGGCATAAGTTAAACAGGCAAACGGGTGAGAGTCCTGGTGAATTACATTTCAGTCTTGGCCATGCATTCTAAGAAATGGGAAATGGGAAATGTAAATTACGCAGGCTAAAGCCTGCGGCTACTCACAGAAATATCAGAAGAACCAAATAAAGTGAGTGTGAACAGTGAGCTGTAAACAGTTTAAGAAACTACAAAAGATATTTTTTGTATTTTTACTTGTCGCTTGTCACTTATCACTTGTCACTGTCGTTAGTGCCGAGGTTATCGAAAGGGTTGTGGCTATTGTAGATGATGAGGCTATAACACTGAGTGAATTTAAGAATGCTTATCAAAATGCTTTAAGATCAGGGGTAAAAGCTACAGAGACCCTCAAAGCTGAGGTCTTAAACGGGATGATAAACAGGACCCTCCTTATCAGGCAGGCAAAGAGACTTGGCATAGACGTGCCAGGAGGCAATGAAGATGCCATTGTCAAAGAATATATTGAGAGAAGGGTAAGGGTCTTTATACGTATTCCTGTTGATGAGATAGAGACATTTTACGAAGAGAATAAAAAATCCTTCGGAGATAAAAAATTCTATGAAGTGAAAGATGAGATAGAATTCTATCTCATAGAAAAAGAGTTGAACAGAAAACTACTGGAGCATATAGAAGAATTAAGAAAAGGTTCGTATATAAGGATTCAACTTACCACTTAATGCAAACGCATTAATCCGAGTTCAATGCTCGAATATGTAACAATAATTAATACGTTTACTATAGTCTCTCTCTACTCTCTACTCTCTACTCTCTACTTCTTTTATAACCGCCACTTCTTCGCACTCAGGGAATTTGGGGCATTTGAGGCAGTCTCCCCATATCTTCTGCGGGAGTTTGCTCTTATCAATGTCTTTAAATCCAAGTTTTTTGAAAAACCCAGGATGATATGTAAGGGCGAATACATTTTTTATTCCAAGCGCCCCTGCTTCCTTTAAACATTTCTCTACAAGTTTCTTTCCGATACCGGCCCGCTGGTGTTCCTTTGATACTGCGACAGACCTTATCTCTGCAAGGTCTTCCCACAGGATGTGGAGGGCTGAGGCGCCGAGAATTTTCCCGTTGTTCTCATAGACAAAAAAATCTCTGACATTCTCGTAGAGTTCATTTAAAGAACGGGGTAGCATCTCATCTCTCCTGGCAAATTGATTGACAAGATGATGGATTGCCTTTATGTCATGGACATTGGCTCTTCGAATCAACTTCCTTAATCCCCCGTTTTAAGGCATTTTCATTTACAGTTAACATGCTCTGTTTTTGTTCTGGAATGATTTCTCTGAGTGCCCTGAGAGTTATATCCACGTCCGGTATGCCTGTTTTACCAATCAATACTCCGAGCATTACCACATTTGCAACACGGCTGTCTCCAATCTCTTCAGCTATATCATTGGCTTTCACAGCAATTACTTCAATGTCTGAACGCTGTGGGGCAGTCTTAATTAGTGACTGGTTCATGATTAAAAGTCCGCCTGTTTTTAATCTATTCTCAAATTTTTCAAGGGAGGCCTTGTTCATGATTATAAGGGCGTCTGGTTTTTGAATAACAGGTGAGGCAACCATTTCATCAGAGATTATTACTGTGCAATTTGCAGTGCCGCCCCGTATTTCTGCTCCGTAGGAAGGAAACCATGTAACTTCTTTTCCCGTTAACATAGCAGCATGGGCAAGAAGTCTTCCAATAAAAAGAATACCCTGCCCGCCAAACCCTGCAATTATTAATCCTAACAATTTTTCCTACCTCACTTTATACTTATCCTTTATCACCCCCAGAGGGAAGGTGATAATCATGTTTTTCCTCATCCATGAGATAGCTTCCTGAGGGCTCATCCACCAGTCTGTTGGACACGGAGATAGTACTTCCACAAAACTAAAGCCTTTACCATCGAGTTGATACTGAAAGGCTTTTTTTAATGCCTTTTTTGTATCGAGGACATTTTTGGGAGAATCCAGAGATGTCCTCTGGATAAAACTCGTTCCATCTAAAACAGAGAGCATTTCAGATACCTTCAAGGGGTATCCTGTTATTTTTGCGTCTCTACCCTCCTGCGTGGTGGTAGTTTTTTGCCCTAAGAGTGTTGTGGGAGCCATCTGTCCGCCGGTCATTCCATATGTAGCGTTATTAACGAAGATTACTGTAAAATTTTCTCCTCTGTTGGCTGCATGCACTATCTCTGCAGTCCCGATTGCAGCGAGGTCGCCATCACCCTGGTACGTAAAAACAAATCTGTCAGGAAGCAGGCGCTTTATTGCAGTTGCTGCTGCTGGGGGTCTGCCATGAGCCACCTCAAGAATATCAAAATTAAAATAGTCATAGGCAAAGACGGCGCATCCCACAGGCGCAAAGCCTATGGTCTTTTCCCTTATTCCAAATTCATCGATTAGTTCAGCGACTATTCTATGTAATATCCCGTGTCCACACCCGGGGCACAGACGAAAGGGTACTGGTTTAAGGCTTTCTGGTCTTCCGAATATTTTTTTCATCAAGAAATGCCCTTTTTTGCCACAGACTTACACAGACTTAAAGAAAAAACAAGAAGTTGAGTTTCTTATCTTTATACCTTTTTATTTTCTTCTTTATTTAGTCTGTGAAAGTCTTGTGGCTGATATTTTCATTATCTTTTGTGCCGACTTTGTCAGCATGAATGTTTCATCAAAAAATAATCTTTGAGATCTTAGAAAAATTTTTATCTGCTACTATGTTTTTGTTTGTAGTCTTCAATTGCCTTGTGGAGTGCCTCTGCACCGATGTTTGAGCAATGCATTTTCTGTGGTGGAAGGCCTCCCAGGGCTTGAGCCACAGTCTCTTTGGAAATTTCAAGGGCTTCATCGAGGGTCTTGCCCTTTATCATCTCGGTTACCATGCTGCTTACAGCAATGGCTGCGCCGCAGCCAAAGGTTTTGAACTTGGCGTCAGAGATGCGGCCGTCTTTGACTTTGATATAAATCCTCATCACATCGCCGCATACGGGATTTCCTTCGGTTCCTATGCCGTCTGCGTCAGGTATTTCACCGACATTTCTTGGATTTGTAAAATGCTCCATTACTAATTCACTATACATTTTAAGTCCTTTCTTTTTGCATCAGCAGGTCTTCTGGATGATCCCAGCCTTTGCCGTAAGGTGAAATCTCCCGCAATCTTGTAATAATTTGTGGAAGGGTTTCAATGAGATAATCCACATCTGCTTCTGTGGTCCCTTCACCGAGTGTGAAAACAACAGAGCCCTGCGCAATGTTTGAGGGTATGCCCATTGAGAGAAGCACAGGAGAAGCCTTCAGTGCCTTTGATGTGCAGGCAGAGCCGCTGGCTGCATATATTCCTTTGCCTGCTAAGAGCAGGAGCATGGATTCACCCTCTATATATTCAACAGCAAAGCTCGCATGTCCGGGCAGTCTATTTTCAGGATGACCGGTTAAATATATATGATCAGTTTTTAACAGCTCTTTTATTATCCTGTCCCTCATAGGTTTTATGTGGCTGATGCGCCTGTCCATATCCTTTCTGGCGAGCTCTGCGGCTTTGCCCATTCCAACGATGGATGGGACATTTTCAGTGCCTGCCCTGCGGCCGCCTTCCTGAATCCCGCCATAAATTAAAGGCGTAATTCTTATGCCCTCTTTCATGTAAAGTGCGCCAGCTCCTTTTGGCCCATAGAACTGGTGAGCAGCCATTGAAAGCAGATCAACGCCGAGGGCATTAACATCAATCGGGATATTGCCTGTGGAGGCAACAGCATCTGTATGAAAAAATATGCCCCTGTCTTTTGCAACCCTTGCAATATCTGCTATCGGCTCGATTGTGCCAACCTCAGGGCTTGCATGGATTATTGATATAAGGGTTGTCTCTTTTGTTATTGCCTTTTTTACAGCTTCAGGGTTTACTGTGCCATATTTATCCACCGGCAAGTAGGTCACGGCAAAACCTGATTTTTCAAGGAATCTGGCAGAATTAAGGATAGAATGATGCTCCATCCTCGAAACTATTATATGATTGCCTTTATTCTGATGTGCTATGGCAATACCCCTTAGGGCAAAATTATTAGCCTCTGCTCCGCTTGAGGTAAAGATTATCTCCTGTGGATTCGCATTTATAAGGGCTGCGACTTTTCCCCTCGCATCTTCAATTGCCTCTCTTGCCTTTAGCCCTAACTCATAGATGCTAAGCGGATTTCCGAAGTTTTCCTTCAGGTATGGAAGCATTGCCTCCAGGGCCTCAGGATGAAGGGGATTTGTTGCAACATGGTCAAGGTATACTTTTCTCATAATTAATCCTTCAGCTTTCTTATATAAAATGTATAGTGGTCAGAAGCATCTACCACGCCAATAAATTCATTGCCTGTGTTTTCACACCACATCGGGATATCCTCAAGCGCTCCATCATAATCTGTGAGAATAGCGAGGACCTCTCCGACCTTTATCTCCTTTAATTTCTGCTGGATCGTAAGGAGATGCATCGGACACATCATATATATAATGTCAGTTGTCTTATCTGCCTTTATCGGCTTATCAAGGAATTTCAATGGAACCTCTGCTGAGCCTGTCGAAGCAGTCGCCATTACTTGTTTTCGCTTTCCATTCTATCAGACATTTATTCCTTAGGCCTTGATAAGGCCAGAATTGCCTCTGATTCCTCTCGTGGAGTCGAGTCTCCGACTTCTAAAAGGTTCTTCAAGCTGATTGTTTCAAGAAACTGCTCTATTTTTTCTCCGAGAGACTTCCAGAGCATCCTTGTTACGCAGATATCTACCCTGCTGCAGCCCTCTGCAGTTGGGTCAAGACATGATGTTATGGCAACAGGACCCTCAAGGGCGCTGAGGATACTGCCAACGCTGATTTCCTCAGGCTTTCTGCTCAGCACATAGCCTCCTCCAGGGCCTTTATGGCTTTCTATGAGTCCTTCCCTGCGGAGCTTGTTCAGTATCTGTTCGAGGTAGGCAACAGAGACCTCCTGCCTTTCAGAGATTTCCTTAATCGTAATAGGCCCTTTTGAATAGTTTTTCGCTATCTCAAACATCGCCCTGACACCATACTGTCCTTTTGTGGATAACTTAAGCATAAATAAAAAGTAAAATACTTTACAAAATTTGTCAAGTATTATTTTTGTGGAGTTCCCCCAATTTTTTGTTTTTTTGTCCGTCATTCCCGCGAAGGCGGGAATCCAATCTTCTCATGTAGTTAAGCTGTCATACAAATCCGCCCATTCGGGGTTATGTTCCTCAATAAGCTTGAGTTTCCATACCCGATT
>JACROP010000103.1 GCA_016214385.1 Nitrospirota bacterium | reverse complement strand
AAATAAATCCAGGGGATTTTTTGAGCCAGAAGGCGAGGTAAGGGTAAATCCTTTAAAGGTTCTGGTTGACAAAGGGAAATATAAATCCTAAACTTTTAATTGAAGGTTATGCATGATTTATATTGGAAATTAAACATAATTTGGACTTAAGGTAGTGAGATTATGATTTTTAAACAGAGCCGCCTTTTTAATAAAATTTTGCTGCTTTTCATAATCCTGGCTATAGTGCCTTTTTTATTCTTCAGCTACAGAGTGGTTTCTATCACTACAAAGTATATGCAAACAGATGAGACATTGGGCCATTCTCACGAGGCTGTGAGGATTCATGAAGAGGCAATGGTAAAGGTTATAAATAAACTTCGACATGAGATAATTATCTTTGTTGGTTACAGCCTGTTGTTAGCTATAATATTATCTATCATCTTTGCGAGAACCATTATAAAACCCCGTAAAGAATTGATAAAAGGGACAAAAATCATTGATGTCCAATCAGGTGATGAGTTCAGACAGTTAGCCGCCTCTTTTAACAGAATGGCTGAATTAGGATGGATGGAGGCGGCATATTCCTCCTCGATGACAGAAGGGAATATCTTGTTTGCAGATCCCATAAAGGGGTCTCCGAGGAATTTGTCGGGAAGCTCGGCAAAGTGAAGTTAGGAGAAGACATGCCTGGCATTGTTGCTTTAAAAATGAAGCCTATCATTATCAATGATATATCGTCAGAACCACGGACTGATAGTCATACCCTTAATGTTTTGAAAAAGGCTGAAATGAAATCCTATGCATGTATTCCTATAAAAAGAAGGGAAGAAGTTCAGGGCGTTTTCTGCCTTTTTTCAAAAAACCAGAGGCCATTTCTAAATACCGAGATAGAGTTGTTATCCTCCATTGGAGAGATGATAGGCGTTGCTATAGAGAATATAAGGCTTTACCAGATGGAAAAGGACATTAAGTCCCAGCTTTTTGAGGCAGTAGCTTCAGAAAGGAGCAAGGCTGAGTCCCTTCTGTATGGGATTGCAGATGGCGTATATTCTGCTAACATAGAACGGCAAATCATTTCCTGGAATCCTTCGGCAGAAAAGATTACAGGGTTTAAAGCAGAGGAGGTTATTGGAAAGCCCTGCAAAGAAGTATTAAAGCATACAGATGAGGAAGGGCACAGCCTCTGCGAATCCTTTTGCCCTTTCCTGTCAATCGTATATAAGGGAGAACGATTTTCAGGAGAGATGTACTCCAATACTTCTTCAGGCCACAGGATTCCCATCCATTTAAGCAGCGGGCCTGTCCTGGATGCAAAAGGGACGGTAATAGGGTCGGTTAGCGTCTTCAGGGATATTACTCATAAAAAAGAGATAGAGCGCATGAAGACAGAATTTGTCAGGACGGTATCCCATGAATTCAGGGCGCCGTTATCAGCCATTGTGGGAATGACAGAGATGCTTATTGATAAAGAGGTAAATGGTTCAGAGAAAGTGGAGAAATATCTAAAAACCATTTATGACGAAGGAGAGCGGCTCTCAAGGATGGTAAATGAATTTCTGGATATAGCCATGATAGAAAGCGGCAAAAAGGTCTTAAAGAAACAGAGGATAAACATAACAGACCTCTTCAAGGAATGCATAACCTCTGTAAGCCAGAATGCTGCGAGAAAGGACATAAAGATAAAACTTCTCACACAGGACAGGCTTTTCATAGATGCTGACAGAGAGGCTATGTGCCAGATGATTCTCAATCTTCTAACCAACTCACTCACATATTCTGACAATGGGACATATGTAAAACTCAATGCATACCCTATGGAAAAAAGGGGTGAGAATCTTATAGAGATAACAGTGGAGGACACAGGCTGGGGCATATCTAAAAAAGACTTGCCGCACATCTTCGAGAAATTTTATCGTTCACCTTTACACCAGAAAAAGGTCAAAGGCACTGGACTGGGGCTTTCATTGGTTCAGGAGATAGTGAATGCCTATAAAGGAGACATAAAGGTAGAGAGCAGGATAGGGGAAGGAACTAAATTTACCATAAGCTTGCCTGTTAAGGCATGAAGAAGGAGGTGTTTTAGATGAATTCAAAAAAAGTCCTGGTAGTTGACGATGAGGCATTTATAATAATGATGCTGAAAGACAAACTCGAGAATGCCGGTATAAAGGTTTTATCAAGCACCAATGGTAAAGAAGCCATAGAAAAGGCCCGAGCAGAGAGACCTGACCTCATAATTTTAGACTGGATGATGCCTGGCATAAGCGGATTAGATGCCTGCCGGATTATAAAGGCAGATTCGTCACTTTCTAATATCCCTATAATAATGCTTACTGCAAAGGGCCAGGAATCAGACGAGAGACTATGTATTGAGGCAGGAGTTGCTCACTATCTCACCAAACCCTTTAGCCCAAGAAAAGTATTAAAGATAGTTCAGGAGACAATCCAGGTCAATGACTCGTAGAGCGGAATGACGAGGACGTAATAAAGTGGTGGAAGATAGCGATTTTAAGCATGCAGTCGAGGAGCTGGCCAGAATCTACGAGGAGATGGATATCCTCTATACCCTGTCAGAGAACCTCGCGGCCGAGAAGAGCATCAAAAATATATGTGAGAAGATAGCCGGAGAGATTATGGATGCCCTGGAAGTTAACAGCGTCTCGATAATGTTTGTAGATGAGGAAAGGGGAGATATGTACACGGAGTATTCTACAGGATTTTTTAGCAAACCTGTGCGAATCAACAAGGGAGAAGGCATTCCTGGCTATGTGATAACCACAATGAAACCCCTTATTGTATGCGATACAAAAAAACACCCGCTAAGCGATAAAACGCCTTATATCGGGACATCAGTCCTCTGTGTGCCCTTAATCGTAAAAGAGAGAGTTTTAGGGGTCATTATAGCCAGCGATAAGATTTCTAAGGAAGAGTTTTTTTCAAGTGACCTCAAACTCCTTTCAGCCATAGCCTTCCAGGCAGCCGTGGCTATAGAAAATGCCCGACTTTATCAAAAGTTGGAAGACGTCTTCCTCGGCACTGTTAAATCCCTGGCATTAGCCCTGGATAAGAAGTCTGCGTGGAATGCAGGCCATTCAGAAATGGTCACAGCTTATGCTATTGCCATAGCCCAGGAGATGGGGCTAAATGAAAACTTTACTGAGAGATTGGAGATATGCGGTATCCTCCATGATGTGGGAAAGATAGGAATACCCGACACCCTCCTGGAGAAAAACGAGCCTTTAAATAATGAGGAAATAGCGGCAATAATGAGGCACCCTATTATTGCCGTAGAAATACTTGAAAACATCAAAGGATTAGGAGATGTTCTTCAGGGAATCCTCCATCATCACGAGCGATATGACGGAAGCGGTTCTCCTGACGGGCTAACAGGTGAGAAGATTCCCCTAATGGCCAGAATACTCACTGTAGCTGATGCCTATGATGCTATAACTTCGGATAGACCTTACAGAAAAAAGATGAATAGAAAAGACGCTATTGAAGAGATGAAGAAAAATGCAGGGACCCAATTTGACCCTGTAGTTATAGATGCCCTCATTAAAGTTTTAATGAAAGTGGAGTCATAAGAATTATATATACTGTCATTTAGCTTTAAGCCGTTGTAACGATCAGCGGGTTCAAGTTTGTAACTCAGTTACGAGTCGCAACGACTTGAACCTGAATATTTTGTGACTCAACTGTAATTTCCTTTTCCAAATAAAATCTTGAACAAATCAAGCCACTTAAAGCATAATATATAAATCCCTTTTCTATAGAGGTTAAGAGTGAAACGGTCAGCCATATCCATAGGATTAATAGGTTTTGGGACAGTGGGGACAGGCGTTGTCAAAATTCTTCTCGATAAAGGAGAGGATTTAAAGAGGCGCCTTGGCTTCCCTATAGTCATCGGTAAAATCGCTGACCTTGATATAAAAAGGGACAGGGGGGTCAAACTGCCCCGTGGTATACTTATTAAAGATGCCAGGGAAATCATTAAAGACCCGAGCATTGACATTGTCGTTGAACTCATTGGCGGCATTCATCCAGCTAAGGACATAATCTTATCAGCTATAAAAAATGGGAAGCATGTGGTTACAGCTAATAAGGCGCTCCTTGCAACCGAAGGGGCTGAAATATTCAGCGCTGCTGAGAAGAACATGGTTGAACTTGGCTTTGAAGGCGCTGTTGCCGGAGGGATACCGATAATAAGGGTTGTCAGAGAGGCCCTTATAGGGGATAAGATTGAGGCCATATACGGAATAATTAATGGGACATCTAACTACATCTTAACCAGGATGACAGAAGAGGGTATAGAGTTTTCTAAGGCGCTTAAAGATGCCCAGAGGCTTGGATATGCCGAGGCGGATCCGACCCTCGATGTAGAGGGGATTGATTCTGCACACAAACTCGCTATCCTTGGGTCTCTATCTTTTGGGATACCATTGTCTTTTAAAAAGATATTCACAGAGGGGATTACAGAGATAACTCCTCTGGATATAGCCTTTGCTTCAGAGTTCGGTTATAAGATAAAACTCCTGGCAATAGCAAAACAGGTTGACAGAGAGATTGAGCTCAGGGTTCATCCAACAATGTTGCCTGAGGATTATCTGATTGCTAAAGTAGACGGGGTTTTTAATGCGATATACGTTGAAGGAGATGCAGTGGGTTCGACCCTTTATTATGGAAGGGGCGCAGGCGATATGCCGACTGGCAGCGCAGTGGTGAGTGATATTGCCGATATAGCGAGGGATATAAAGATGGGTTCTGTGGGAAGAATCCCTGGCCTGGGGCGAAGGGTGGATGAGAGGGCTGACCTGAAGATAAAGAAAATGGAAGATGTGTCCAGCCGTTACTATTTCAGGTTTTCGGCTATTGATAAACCAGGCGTCCTGTCAAAGATTTCTGGTATACTTGGCTCAAATAATATAAGTATTGAGTCTGTTATTCAGAAAGGGAGAAAAAAGGAAAAGGCAGTACCTCTTGTAATGATGACCCATGAGGCGAGGGAAAAGGATGTAGTCCATTCTTTAAGAGAGCTTGATAAATTGTCTGTTGTTGCAGGCAAGAGCATTTATATAAGGGTTGAAGGAAAAGAAGGATAAAATGGGAGACACGATAGAAATTAAAAAAAAGATAAATATAAAAGGAGAGATTTGTCCATACACGCTGGTTAAGTCCAAGTTAGCTATAGAGGATATCGAGGTTGGAGAAGTTCTTGAGATACTCCTCGATTATCCTGAGGCCATTCAGAGCATACCAAAGGCTATGGAGAATTACGGCCATAAGGTCTTAAAGGTGGAACAGATAAATAATACTGACTGGGTTATCCAGGTAAGAAAAGAGGTGGGGGACTGATGGAATTTACAGAGGAGCAGCTCCAGAGATACAGTCGCCATATAATACTTCCAGAGGTTGGAGGCAAAGGCCAGAAAAAAATTGCAAGGGCAAAGGTGTTTATAGTTGGGGCAGGCGGCCTCGGATGTCCTGTAGGATATTATCTTACTGCAGCAGGTGTAGGGACTATTGCTATTATAGATAGCGACAGTGTAGAGATAAGCAACCTGCAGAGGCAAATTGCCCACAGCACAAAGACCATTGGAAGGCCCAAAGTAGAGTCGGCAAAAGCCACTTTTGAGTCTCTGAACCCTGATGTTAATGTTGTGGCATTAAACGAAAAGATAAACAAAGACAACATCCTTGACCTTATAAGAGATTACGATGCAGTCGTTGATGGAAGCGATAATTTTCCAACGAGGTATCTTGTTAATGACGCATGTGTGATGCTTAAAAAACCCTTGATTAGCGGCGCTATATTGAAGTTTGAAGGACAGGTTACAACAATAATTCCAGGTGATGGCCCCTGCTACCGCTGTCTTTTTGAGGAGCCTCCTCCGCCAGGACTTGTGCCGTCCTGCCAGGAGGCAGGCGTATTAGGAGCAATTACAGGTGTAGTAGGTGCTCTTCAGGCAACAGAGGTGTTGAAATTCATCCTCGGCAAAGGAGACCTCTTAAAAGGCGAGCTTTTGATTTACAATGCGCTCAAGACCAGTTTCAGAAGAGTTAAGATTCCCAGAAATCCTGACTGCCCGATTTGCAGCGAAAACCCGAAGATTAAGGAATTGATTGATTATACGCAGGAGTACTGCGCGATATAAATAAGAAATGGGAAATAAGAGATGAGAAGTGAGAAATAAGAAGTAGGGGGCGGGTGACTGAGTTATTTATATCCAGGGAACTTCTCGATGATATAGTTTCTCATTGTAAAGAGGAATTTCCAAATGAGGCATGCGGCATCCTCGCTGGAAAGGAAGGTATGGTGGAGAAAATTTACAGAATGACTAATATAAAGAACTCTCCTGTAAACTACGAGATGGACTCAATGGAGCAATTCAGATGCATGAAAGAGATGAGAGCTAAAGGATTGAAACTTATCGGCATATACCACTCTCACCCTTCGTCATCTGCTTATCCTTCCAGGGATGATGTTGAGAAGGCCTACTGGCCGGATTTGCCTGATACCCCTGTTTATCCTGAGGCATGTTATATGATTGTGAGTTTAGTTGATAAAAAACCTGAGGTAAGAACCTTTATAATCGGGCCAGAAAAGATTGATGAAATTAAATTAAGTCTTCCGGGAGAAAAGGGGAAGAGATGAGCTTTGTCAAAGGCTTGAAGTGCAGAGAGTGTGGAAGGGAATACCCTGTACAACCTGTGTATGTATGCGAGTTCTGTTTTGGCCCGCTTGAGGTTATTTATGATTATGACAGCATAGGCAGGGTATTGACTGTTGAGAAAATACAGGCAAGGCATAAAAGTTTATGGCGATATAAAGAGCTCCTCCCTGTAGACGGTGACCCTGTGGTTGGCCTTAACTCTGGCTTTACGCCGCTTATAAGGGCAGATAATCTCTCAAAGGTCATTGGTGTAAAAGAACTCTATATAAAAGATGATACAGTCGCTCATCCTACTTTGTCTTTCAAAGACAGGGTTGTCTCTGTTGCCCTGACAAAGGCCAGGGAATTTGGTTTTGATACTGTAGCATGCGCCTCCACAGGGAATCTTGCCCATGCAGTTTCTGCTCAGGGCGCAAAAGCAGGTTTTAGAAGGTTTATATTCATTCCCGCAACTCTTGAGCCGAGCAAGATTATAGCCTCTCTTGTTTATGAGCCAAATCTGATAGCCGTCGATGGCAATTATGATGAAGTCAACAGACTCTGCAGCGAGGTTGCAAATAAATACAGATGGGCCTTTGTAAATATTAACATCAGACCATTTTACGCAGAGGGTTCAAAAACCCATGGATACGAAATCATCGAACAGCTTGGGTATAAAGCAGGGCAGTGATGTGATAAAACCTGTAAGGCCCAACACAATAGCTAAATCCCTGGCTATAGGAAACCCTGCTGATGGTTTTTATGCCGCTCAGGTTGTCAGAGAAAGCGGCGGGTACGGAGAGGACGTTTCGGATTCAGAGATAATAGATTCTATGAAACTTTTAGCAAAGACAGAGGGGATTTTTGCTGAAACCGCTGGTGGTGTAACTCTTGCAGCTACAATAAAACTCATCAGGAGCGGTCGTATCTCGAAAGATGAGGTCACTGTTATATGTATTACAGGAAATGGGCTTAAGACTCAAGAAGCCCTTACAGGGCATACACCTGAAGTGCACCATATAAAACCAAATCTGGCTTCTTTTGAAGAGGCATTAAAGAAAATAGGAGGCTAAAAATGGCGGTAAAAGTGAGAATCCCCGTTCCTCTCCAGAGGCTTACTAATGGCAAGGAGGAAGTGGAAGGTAAAGCAGGTACGGTGATTGAACTTGTAAATGACCTTAATGAAAAATTCCCAGGTATCGGAGAAAGAATCTCTGAGGCTGGAAAGATAAGGCGTTTTGTGAATGTATATGTGAATGAGGAGGATATCAGGTTTTTGAAGGCAGAGGAGACCGAGGTGAAGGACGGCGATGAGGTCTCTATAATTCCTGCTATCGCAGGGGGGCGCACAAAAAGGGGTTAGGGGTTAGTAAAAACCAATCCCCAATCCCTACTAAAAGGAGGATTTATGAAGAAAAGGGTAAAGCTGACATTCCCTCAACATCTTATCAAAGAGCCTGTGATATTCACCATGGCCAAAAAACACGATGTGATGCCGAATATCAGAAGGGCAAGGGTAACAGAGACTGTGGGAGAAATGGTCCTTGAGCTTGAGGGCACTGAAGAGAATCTTAAAAATGGAATAGAATCCTTAAAACAGCAGGGGATTGTGGTGGAGCTTGTGGAAGGAGACATCCTGGAATAATTATGCAACCATGGCGAGGAGTAATTGAAAAATACAGGGATTTCTTACCTGTATCAGATAAAACCCCTATTATCACCCTTAAAGAAGGCAACACCCCTTTAATAAAGGTTACAAATTTAGGCGATTTAAGTAAAAAGCTGAATTTATATTTCAAGTTCGACGGCGTAAATCCAACAGGCTCTTTTAAAGACCGTGGAATGACCCTTGCCATTTCAAAGGCAATGGAGGAAGGCTCAAGGGCTGTCATCTGTGCTTCAACAGGAAATACATCTGCATCTGCCTCTGCTTATGCTGCAAAGGCTGGCCTTACAGCAATTGTATTAATACCAGAAGGTAAAATAGCTTTCGGCAAGCTCGCCCAGGCCATAGTGCATGGAGCAAAGGTGTTACAGGTAGATGGTAATTTTGACGATGCCTTGAATATAGTAAAGGAACTTGTCAGGAAATACCCGATAACCCTTGTGAATTCGATAAACCCTTTCAGGCTTGAAGGCCAGAAGACAGCGGCTTTTGAGGTATGCGACCGGCTCGGTACTGCCCCTGAATACCATGCCCTGCCTGTTGGAAATGCAGGGAATATAACCGCTTACTGGAAAGGCTATAAAGAATACAGAGATGCAGGTAAAATTAAAGATCTTCCCAAGATGCTTGGTTTTCAGGCCTCAGGAGCTGCCCCTCTGGTGCTGGGGCATCCCGTTGAAAAACCCGAGACAATTGCAACAGCCATAAGAATCGGAAATCCTGCAAGCTGGAAGGGCGCTATTCAAGCAAGAGATGAGTCAGGTGGAAGAATCGAGGCTGTAACTGACGATGAAATCCTGAGTGCCTATAAAACTATTGCCTCATTGGAAGGGGTTTTTTGTGAGCCTGCCTCTGCCACTTCTCTGGCAGGTGTGATAAAATTAAATGAAGAAGGATACTTCAGAGGTGGCGAGACCATAGTCTGCACATTAACAGGCCATGGACTCAAAGACCCGGACATTGCACTTAAGGTTTCTCCGAAACCCATAAAAGTAAAGGCAGCAGTCTCAGAGGTAGAGAAGTTATTGAAAGACGTTTTGTAGGGAGGGTTATTTTAGGTGGAATCCTCATGCAGACAGGAGTATGAACATTATTAACAGTTTCATAATAGAATGAACAATCATCTCAATCTGTCTGTCATGCCCGAGCGCCTAAATCGGGCATCCAATCTGGGTTTTAAG
>JACROP010000102.1 GCA_016214385.1 Nitrospirota bacterium | reverse complement strand
TTCAATGCAGAAATTTATAGCCTCTTCAAGACCCGTCTGCTTTTTGCCCATTATGTTAACCTCTTCTTTTGCACCAGATTTTTCAAGCCCCTTCCCGTTATAGTGGCAGGAATTACAGCTCTTGCCAGCAGTGCCTCCACCGAGCTTTGAATTATTAAAAAGGGCCTTGCCTTTTTCAATGCTGGCTTTTTCAGCCTTTGGCTTCTCAGCCGCATTGGCAAAGGAAAGGGCCAGAATCGCTGAGAGAACTGCGAGCAGGAAAACCTTCATTGTCTTCATTGTGCCACCTTCTCTTAGTTAAAATGTCTTCAGGTTAATAAGGATAACACTAAAAGACATACCACATTTAATTATGTGGATGCAAGCATTTTTTTCGAGATCATATCAGCTCTATAGATGCTTGCCAATAATTACTGACATGTTGCTATAATACCCTAATGCCGAAGATAGCCATAACCATGGGAGAGCCAGGGGGTATCGGCCCCGAGGTAATTGTCAAAGCCCTGTATTGCGCTGAGATAAGGCAGTACTGCGATCCAGTAGTTATCGGGGACATTGCAACAATCAAAGAGGCTGTTAAAATTACAGGGATTCCCCTTAAGGTTGTACCTGTATCCATGACATTGGATTTGAAGCCCAGGGCACATCTGGGGGAGATAGAAATAATCGACGTAAAAACTACCCTGCCATTCAAAAAAGGCATCCCCTCTGCAGAGTCAGGAAGGGCTGTGGTGAGTTATATAAAAGAGGCGGTTGAACTTGCGATAAAAGGAAAGGTGCATGCAATTGTAACGGCCCCCATATCCAAGGAATCCCTGAAAATGGCAGGCTATCCCTGGCCAGGACACACAGAGCTTCTGGCCGAGCTTACAAAAACGAGGGATTTTGCCATGATGTTCGTTGGGGGCCCTTTGAAGATAATCCTCGCTACCATACACACAGCCATAAGAAATGTACCTTTGATGATTAATAAGGACACGGTAATCAAAACCATCCGTCTTGCGAAAAAAGGCGCATACATGCTTGATATTAAAAACCCGAGGATTGCAGTAGCAGGCCTTAACCCCCATGCAGGCGAAAAGGGGCTTTTGGGAGACGAAGAAATAAAGGCAATAATCCCTGCGGTAGAAAAAACACAGAGGGAGGGCCTTCCTGTCTCAGGCCCCTACCCTCCTGATGTTGTTTTCTACAGGGCGTATAAAGGAGAATTCGATATTATCGTCTGCATGTACCATGACCAGGGCCTTATACCTTTTAAGATGTTATGCTTTGAAAAAGGGGTCAATGTAACCGTCGGACTGCCTATAATCAGGACATCGCCTGACCACGGCACTGCCTTTGACATAGCATGGAAAGGAAAGGCCAATCCCTCAAGCATGCTTGAGGCAATCAAATTAGCAGCTACACTGAGGCTGTAGAAACCTTAATTATTATCTCCTTCCTCCTCTTCCCCCTCCTCCTCCTCTACCTCCTCTTTCACCAAACCGCTCTCTCTTCTGCTGGGGTCTTGCTTCATTCACTGTCATCGCCCTGCCCATAAATTCTTTACCATTAAACATGGCTATTGCTTTTTCGGCATCTGCCTTCGAGGACATCTCAACAAAACCAAACCCTCTCGGCTGGCCTGTATATGAATCTGTTATTATTTTTACAGATTCAACTTCCCCTGCCTGTGAAAATAAGTCTTTGACTTCGCTCTCCGATGCCTGAAAGGAGAGATTCCCCACGTAAAGCTTTGTGCTCATCCTCATTCCTCCTTGGTTAATAAGAAACCAGAGCTTTCCAAAAAAAATCTCTGCGGGCCGCTCCAGAAACCTTTGAAAGTAAGAATACAATGCCTTATATTGCAAACTTTGTCAAGACCAAAAAATAAATGCGACCAAAAATGGATTTTAACATTTTGGGGGCAATTATTCCGACCCCGTAAGTAATTTGTGAGTCGTAGAGGGGGCAATTTTCCGAAGACAACGCCATTTATTTATGTTACTCTTTTTAATTAAAGAGGTTTTTGGAGATTATGAATAATATTACAGGCGGTTCAGAGACAATACTTGTAGCAGAAGATGATATAGCTTTAAGAAGACTCATAAAAGATGTGCTTGAGGGATTTGGCTATAAGGTGATAGATGCAGAGGATGGAGAAGATGCAATAAAGAAATTCATAGAGAATACAGACAGAATCCAGCTCCTCATCCTCGATGTAATAATGCCGAAGAAGGATGGCAAGGAAGTTTATGAAGGGGTAAGGAAGATAAGACCTGATATTAAGGTACTTTTTACAAGTGGATATGCTGCAGATTTTATTCATAAAAAGGGAATCCTTGAAGAGGGTTTAAACTTTATCCTGAAACCTGTTTCACCAAAAGAGCTTTTAAGAAAGGTGCGAGAGGTGCTGGATAAGTGAGGCGAATCCTTAGCTCAAAAAAAAGGTCCGACTTATTGGGATAAGGGTTGGCGGACTGGAAAAGGTATAGGAGAGAAGTAAGAATGTTAAATACATATCACAGATTATCCCCCCACCTTCAAATCCTTAAAATAAGCCCTGTAAAATCCTCTGTCCCTTGAAAGGAGCAGATTAGCATTTACAAGTGCATGGGCGCCTACAATGAAATCACTAACCACCCGCTGCCTTAATTGAATTGGGCTACGGCATTTCCTGCAAACAACCGCTCTCCTGTTTTTTGCATAATCCCTCCATCGCTCACCGGCAATATATAGCGTTTTTTCATTGGAGTGAACAAGCCTGATGCCTGTATCGGAAAGAAATGCACGAATCTCTTTTTCATCGATAAATTGAGAGGCGAGCTCGGCATATACAATCTCGCATATTATCAGTTGGCCTTTTTCTATGTATTCATCGAGCAGGTTTTTTGAACTCAAAAAATGGCTCTCGTCAGGAATAAGAATATCCAGCAGGATGTTGGTATCTATAGCAGTTATCATTTTCCTCTCAAGTCATCAATGACTGCATCAGTTTTTTGCCCCTTAAGTGTTTTAAGCTTACCGACCCATTTGTCAAATGGAGACTTCTTGAGAGATTTTTTAATGTAGAATATACCATTTTTTTCCTCAAAGCTGAGATTTTCTCCGGGTTGAACTCCGAGCTTTTCTCTTATTTCTTTAGGAATGGTAATCTGTCCCTTAGTAGTAACCTTTGCTGTCAACATAAGCATCCTCCAGTAAGGATAATAATCCTTACTTTCATAGTAAGGAATTTTAGGTGTCCTGTCAAGTAAATTTGTACTTATCACACAATATCCAGCCTTCTCGCCCTTAGCTTCACACCGAGAGGGTCTGCATACAAATGCACCACCTTCAAAGAAATCATGAAATCATGTACAATGTTCTATGCTTTTGAGTCATGTCGGGATAGTGAATGAAAGTGAAGAACAGGCTATGCGGTTTTACGGTGACTTTCTGGAATTTGAGAAAACCAGGGAGTTTATCGTCCCACCCGAGCTATCGGAGCAATTGTTTTCTGTTTCGTGGGAAGTCAAGATGCTGGTTTTCGAAAGGGATGGAATAAAACTTGAGGTATTTATATGCCCAGGATGTAAACAGCCGTCCCCTGAGTTCAGGCATATTGGCTTTCTGATTGACGATTTATCAACAATTTTGGAGAGGGCTCAGCAGGCTGGTGTTGAGATTATCATCGGAAAGACCCAAGAAAAGACCGTTTATTTCATAAAAGATTTCTGCGGGAACTTAATAGAAATTAAACCAAAATAACTATTCTCTGAAATAGCCCTCTCTATTCAAAACTCACACGGTTTGTGTGAGCCTTTAATCTGGCTCCTGGGGAGGGATTCGAACCCCCGACCAAGTGGTTAACAGCCACCCGCTCTGCCGGCTGAGCTACCCAGGAATAAGCTCTTTTTTATATCAGATAAAGCGCTGTTTTGTCAAACTTAGCGGTTTCTCGATAAAATTACATGCAGATGGGAGGGTAAGCCTGCCTAAAAATTAAGCCCCCTGATTATTTATTAGGCAGGTTCGGGCTTTTAATCTACATCCTGTTTTGTTAAATATATTGCAAATACTGAATTCCCCGAAACCTTAATTTGTGGTATAAGAATTGCACTAAAAAATTAATATCGTATTGAGTCAGGATTAAACCCCCAATTTAAGGAGTCAGAGCTATGAAAAAGGTCGAGGCTATAATAAAGCCTTTTAAACTCGATGAGGTTAAAGACGCCCTTAATGAAATAGGCATTCAGGGAATGACGGTTACTGAAGTAAAGGGCTTTGGAAGGCAGAAAGGGCACACAGAGCTTTACAGGGGCGCTGAATATGTTGTAGATTTTATTCCAAAAATCAAGATAGAGATTGTGGTCTCAAATAACCTCGTCCAGAAAGTCCTGGAGGTCATTGAGAAAACCGCAAAAACAGGAAAGATAGGTGATGGAAAGATCTTTGTCTATCCCATCGAGGATGTGATAAGGATAAGGACAGGCGAACGTGGAGAGGCAGCAGTGTAAGCATTTGAATGGAGTGATGGAGTATTGGAGTAATGGGGTAATATTAAAAACTGAAATCCCATCACTCCAGCACTCCAATACAACAAACCTAACATAATTAAGGAGGAGCAATATGACACCAAAGGATGTAATTAAGTTTGCTCAGGAAAACAAGGCAGTAATGGTTGACTTTAAGTTTCTTGATTTTCCCGGGATGTGGCAGCACTTCTCAGTGCCTATCGATGAGCTGAGAGAAGAAATATTTGAGGAAGGCCTCGGCTTTGATGGCTCATCAATAAGGGGATGGCAGGCAATCCATACATCAGACATGCTCATAATCCCTGATCCCACAACACTATTCATGGACCCATTCAGAGAGTATCCCACATTAAGCCTTACATGTAATATTGTTGACCCTATAACAAAAGAGAGCTACACAAGGGATCCACGATATATTGCTCAAAAGGCTGAGAATTACATGAAGTCTATAAAAATTGCTGATACAGCCTATTTTGGCCCTGAGCCTGAGTTTTTTATTCTTGATGATATACGTTTCGACCAGACACCAAACAGCGGCTACTATTTTATTGATTCAAAAGAGGGCATCTGGAATTCAGGCCGTGTAGAGGGCCCTAACCTCGGTTATAAGCCCAGGCACAAAGAGGGTTATTTCCCCGTGCCACCAACCGATACTCAGGAAGATATAAGGACTGAGGTAGTGGTTGAGATGCAGAAATGTGGCATCTATGTTGAAAAACAACACCACGAGGTTGCAACCGCAGGTCAGGGAGAGATTGATATGAGATATGCCCCGCTCGTGAAGATGGCAGACCAGTTGATGATTTTCAAATACCTCCTGAAGAATGTAGCAAGAAGGCATGGAAAGACCGTCACATTTATGCCAAAACCAATCTTTGGAGACAATGGCTCAGGAATGCATACCCACCAGAGTCTCTGGAAAAATGGCAAACCCCTTTTTGCTGGCAGTGGCTATGCAGGCTTAAGTGAGCTCGCCCTCTATTACATAGGCGGCGTACTAAAGCACGCACCTGCCCTTGCCGCTATTACAAGCCCGACCACCAATTCTTATAAGCGTCTTACCCCGGGGTTTGAGGCACCGGTGAACCTTGCTTACTCTGGCCGTAACCGCTCTGCTGGAATCAGGATTCCCATGTATTCAGCAAGCCCAAAGGCAAAGAGGATTGAGGTGAGGTTCCCTGACCCATCCTGCAATCCTTATCTATGCTTTGCAGCAATGCTCATGGCTGGCCTTGACGGCATCGAAAATAAGATACACCCGGGAGACCCTCTCGATAAGGACATCTATGAACTTGGCCCTGAAGAGCTTGCTGCGGTGCCGAGTATGCCGGCAAGCCTTGAGGAAGCTCTTAATAACCTGGAGGCTGACAATGAATTCCTGAAAAAGGGTAACGTGTTTACAGATGATGCCATAGAGACATGGATTACTTACAAGAGGACAAAAGAGGTAGATGCGCTGAGGCTCAGGCCACATCCCTACGAGTTCTTTCTGTATTTTGATATTTAAAAAAGACTCTGAAAAGTTATATAAAAAGGGGGGACCAAAAACTCCCCCTTTTATTTTGTCCTTTTATCTCCTAATCACTTCTTACTTCTCATTTATTGAATAGAACGCATCCTGCCTGTCTTTCTATCCAGCAGGACTTTATCAATCAACTCATTACCTCTGAAGACATCAGCTTCGATAAACCTTCCTTTGTCAGTAAAGTTATTTATCCTCAGTCCATGCCTTTCAAAATATGCCTTTAAAACTCTTCTGGCCTGCTCGTGATTAAGAGGCTTCGGGCATATCCCGTATTCTCCGCCCTCAAGCACGCAGCATACCCCATACGGAGATTTCCACTCCTGCGCCGAGGATAGCAAAGGAGCGAGGCTGAAAAAAGTTATCGCCAGTATAAATAGGATTTTCTTAAACATATACAATCAAACCTCTCCTCATTTAAATATGACAGATTGTCCCATAATTCCTAAAAATGCACCCTATGTCAACTTGAGACTCTTCGGCTGTCGCCTCAGAATGACATTTTGGGACAGTCTCATACCCTTATTTTTCAAAATACTTTTGAAGAAATCGTGAAGGAATTATAGAGGGATTATGAAAAATCTATATCTCTCTTCTTCCCTCAAATGCCCTGGAGAGGGTTACCTCATCAGCGAATTCAATATCGCCTCCAATCGGCAGGCCGCAAGCGATGCGGGTGACTTTTACTCCGAGGGGTTTTAGAAGCTGTGAGAGATACTTGGCTGTGATTTCACCCTTTGTATCTGGATTTGTAGCAAGAACCACTTCAACAATGCCGCCATTTTTCACCTTTTCAACCAATTCATTTATCTTAAGTCTTTCAGGAGTTACACCATCTATAGGCGAAAGGGCACCAAGTAGCACATGATAGAGGCCATTGTATTTATTTGTCTTCTCGATGACTATTAAATTGCTGGGCTCTTCGACAACGCAGATTCTGCTGTGATCCCTGCTCTGGTCTTTACATATAGAACACAGTTCATCTTCGGTGATATTAAAACAACTCACGCAGAATTGAGCCTTTTCCTTTAGCTCAATTATGGCCTTAGCAATCGATTTGGCTTCATCCTCAGGCATGGCGAGAATGAAAAAAGTCAGCCTCTGAGCGGTCTTTCTTCCAATGCCCGGAAGTTTTGTGAGGGCAGTTATGAGATTTTCAATAATCCCATTGTTCATCGGCCAAAGAGACCTCCAAGGCCAGGCAACTGCACCCCACCTGTGAGTTTGCCCATTTCATCCGCTACCATCTGCTGCGCCCTTCTCATGGCCTCATTAACTGCTGCCACTATCAGATCCTGAAGCATTTCAGCGTCTTCTGGGTTTATCACTTCTTTTTCTATCTTTATAGACACTATCTCCATTGCTCCATTAGCAATAACTGTTACCATTCCTCCGCCTGCCGATGCCTCCACGGTCTTTTTTCTCGATTCCTCCTGAACCTTCCCCATCTCAGCCTGTAGCCTCTGCGCCTCACGCATAATGTCTCCCAGAAATTTTTTAGACATTTCAACCTCCGTTATTTTCTGACGATCCCTCAAGGGATTTTATTTCTAAAAGTTTCCCGTTAAAGAGTTCAAGGGTTTTTTTCACAATGGGGTCCGAGAAAATATTCTCCTTTGTTTTCCTGGTGTCATTTTCTCTCTTCTCGCCTTTAAGGGAAATAATTTTTACCTTCAGCTTATTGCCTGTAAGTTCTTTTATCACTGATTCTACCGTGCTTATATCCTTTTTCACGGCATCTGCCAAAACCGCAAGACCGCCATTGAAGCCTATGGTAAACTCTTTTTCTGTGAGGCCAACCACCTCTGCCTCCATGAGTTTACAGGCCAGGAGATGGTTTTCCCCTTCGATTTTTTTGATAACATTCTGTAATAATTCTTCTGGTTCCATAATATTTACATTTTTATCCTGGCGAATCTCTAACTCCACAGGTTTTACTGCTTCATCAGGTGATGCCTTTCTCTCGGGTTTAAGGACAGACCTGATTTCCCCGGCCCCCGCTTCGCAGGGCGAGGCCGGGGCGGGGCGGGCCGACTTCTGTTCATTCGATAAAGCATCAAGCCTGCTCAGGACATCTCCAATAGATGTCATCCCTTTTATGAAAGATGCGCGAATAAGGCCCAGTTCAAGGAGATACCTCGGGTTTGTTGTGGTTCTTATATCGCTTTCAAGTTTTAAAAGTTCACTGAGCAGCAGTGTAAGTTCCTCCACATTAGCCTTTGAAGCCTGATTCTTATAACCTTCTATTTCATCTTTTGTAAAATCAAGGAGATATTCCGGATTATCCATGATTTTAACTATCGCTATGTTCCGCATATATTCAATAAGCTCTCTGGCAATAAGCCGCAAATCATAGCCCCTCTCTGTTAAATCATTTATCAGAGACAGTCCATTGACAACGTTCCCATCTAAAAGGCCCTCAGTTAGTTTCGAAATTATCTCGACCTCGGGTAAGCCCAGAAGGGACTGTAGTTCTTTTTATCCTATATCGTTGCTGAAAGAGACGGCCTGGTCAAGAATGGTCAGGGCATCTCTCATACTTCCATCAGAGGCCCTCGCTATCATCTCGATGGCTTCCTGTTTGATCTTTATGTCTTCTGCCTCTGCTATCTTTGAAAGCCTGTCTTTTATAATGCCTTTAGGAATTCTGTGGAAAGCGAGGTGCTGACAGCGCGAGAGAATCGTAGCAGGTATCTTTTTCGGTGCAGTAGTGGCAAAGATGAAAACTACATGGCCAGGTGGCTCCTCCAGGGTTTTTAAAAGTGCGTTAAAGGCCGATTCTGAAAGCATATGGACTTCATCTATTATATATATCCTGTATCTGCCAGATGAGGGCGCATATTTTACAGCCTCCCTCAGCTCCCGTATGTCATCGACACTGTTATTGGAAGCACCGTCTATTTCAAAGACATCTACGGAATAACCATCAGATACTGCCTTACAGTTCTGACACTGCCCGCAGGGGTTGGCTGTAGGGCCTTCAAAGCAATTTAAGGCCTTGGCAAGGATCCTTGCTGTAGAGGTTTTTCCCACTCCCCTGGGGCCTGAAAATAGATAGGCATGTGCCACCTTCCCATGGGAAAGGGCGTTTTTCAAAGTCCTGGATGCAGCCTCCTGACCAATAAGGTCATCAAAACTCTGAGGCCGCCATTTTCTCGCAAGAACTAAGTAACTCATAACTTTTAACTTTTAACTCTTAACTCTCTTAACATGCCTCTATGCAGCCAGGCTTTCAGGTATACCTGCGGCACCCGTGGTAACTGTTTACCGCTGCTTCCTTCCGGACCTGACGGAGTTCACAGACCGCCGCTGCGCAGGGCCCAAAAGTCTGACTGCATAAAAACCCCAACTCATGTTGGAAGTAAAAAGTTATGTGAATTTTTCTCAACTCTTAACTGTCTTTCCTGGCGGAGAGGGTGGGATTTGAACCCACGAGGAACCTTTTAGAGCCCCTACACGATTTCCAGTCGTGCTCCTTCGGCCTCTCGGACACCTCTCCACTATATAAGTTGAAAGTTAGACGTGAAAAGTTAAAAATAAAAAATGTTGTTTTTGTCTTTCAACTCTTAACTTTTAACTTTCAACTCTTTATCTGCCCTTGAAATATTAACCGATAGAAGGTTTTTAAATCAACTTGATGTTTAGTGGTAAAAAATAGAGACAGGAAAGGTTGGTACGTCGAGCGGAGGAGGTAGGATTTGAACCCACGATCCCTTTCGGGATACTGCTTTTCGAGAGCAGCGCCTTAAGCCACTCGGCCACTCCTCCACAAAAGATAGTTTAAAGTTCCAAGTTAAAAGTTTAAAGTTTTAAATCATCTTCGAGACTTAAAAAAGCACTGCAAAATCTCTGCGCACTCATCTTCAAGGACACCTGAGATAACTTCTACTCGATGGTTAAGCCTTGGGTCAGAAACTATATTGTACAAGCTCTCTATTGCCCCGCCTTTAATATCTTTGCATCCATAGACGAGTCTGCCGAGTCTTGCATTAACCATAGTTCCCGCACACATTATACAGGGCTCCTTTGTAACATAAAGGGTAGCCTGAGCGAGACGCCAGCTTCCTAAGCGTTCTGCACCCTCTTTAATGGCCAGGATTTCTGCATGGGCTGTTGGGTCAGAGGTAAACTCTCTCGTGTTGTGTGCCCTCGCAATTACCGCTCCATTATTAACTAATACCGCGCCTACAGGAATTTCATCCTCGTTAAAAGCAGCCCTGGCTTCTTCAATGGCCAACCTCATAAAATAGATGTCCTGTTCTTTTCTATCCACTAATCACAAATAACCATTCACTGTCTTAGTTGGCGCGCCCAGGAGGATTCGAACCCCCGACCTACGGATTCGTAGTCCGCCGCTCTATCCAGCTGAGCTATGGGCGCTATCCCTTTGGCACTCCCTCTTTCAGTGTCAGGCCATATTTTTCATGCTGGAATGGATGTATTGTAGGAAATTTCGCATAGAGCCAGCCCCATTTCCCGGAATCAGGAAATATTTGCTTGTCGCCTTCAAATACCTTTACCCCAACTGCTGGGTTGTTGGGCTTGTTTGAAGATGATGTAATAGTCTGACTATCTGTCATTTTAAAATCTGGAAGGAAATCGCCTACCTTGACTTTCAGGTTCGAATTCGGAATATTGAGCTCATCTCCAAGCTTGACAGTAAACTCCCGGGTCTTTTTCGAAACTTTATCTTCAATTATAAGTTTCACGGCACTCCACTTGTCCTTTACATCAGCAGGAACAAGCACCTGAGTCTCGCCCTTTGATTCGGCTTTGCCGTGGCCCGTTGGTACATCGGTAGGTACAATAATAGGTCCTGTCATGCCAGGGGCTTTAGGGACGGGTTTCTCCTCTTTCTTCTTGCAGGCACCAACCGAGAACAAAAACACTATCGCAATTATTACTGATAAAAATTTCACCATCTTAACCTCCCACTCAGTTATTTGTTATTTGTGAAATCCACTCGTAACTAAGCGGATTTCCTGGCGGAGAGGCAGGGATTTGAACCCTGGGTCCCGATTTCTCGGGACAACCGCTTAGCAGGCGGCTGCCTTCGACCACTCGGCCACCTCTCCTAAATCCGTGATGCGTGATGCGTGATGAGTGACGCATCACGGATTACGCTTAACGCATTAAGGGACTCTGAAATATTATATTACTAATTAAATGCTTTACTTGTAAAGCTACGTTTCTTCCCAAAAAGAGATGCTTGACTGAGGGTCGATGAGTCGTAGAGAGGTTAGTAGTGTTTCTTTAATTCCATTAATACTTGTTTGGCAACGTTTTTCAGGGTCTCAAAAACGCCGCTCCCATTAATAGCTACTGCCTCAAACCAGGGGACACCGTCAGGATTTAAAATCTTGTTCATCTCCTCAATGGGTGCGATGCTGGGAAGGTCCCGTTTATTGTATTGGATTGTAAAAGGCAGCTTTATAAGTTCATAACCCTGTTCGGCAAGATTAAGTTTAAGGTCTTCCAGGCTCTCTATATCGGCTTCCATCCTCTCTATCTGGCTGTCAGCAACAAAAACAACACCGTCGACTCCTTTTAAGATGAGCTTGCGGCTCGCAGCATAAAAGACCTGCCCCGGGACCGTATACAAATGGAATCTTATTCTAAAGCCTTTGATGTCGCCGAGGGCAAGGGGAAGGAAGTCAAAAAACAGAGTCCTTTCAGTCTCAGTGGCAAGGGAAATTAATTTCCCTTTCTGCACAGGGTTTGTCTTTTTATATATAAACTGGAGGTTTGTAGTCTTGCCGCCAAGGCCCGGGCCATAATAAACAATTTTACAGTTAATTTCACGTGAAGAGTAATTTATAAACGACACCTATTGCACCTATCTGAAGAGATTGTCTATATCCTCGTCGCTTATTTCAGCAAAAGGAAACTCTTCAATCTTCCCTTCGGCCTTCTCTTTCTCAGCTTTACCTACAATAGAATCGAAGATCCTTCCAATAGCATCCGAAGTCTTCTTTACCCTCAACCTCACAAGGCCAAGAGATGAGCGCTGGTCGAATACAACAACGAGTATAATACGCTGGCCAATAAGTGATATATGTATGTTATCCCTCTCGCCCTCATGAAATAGAATAGTAAATTCCTTCTCTCCTAAAAGCCGAGCAATGCCGCCTGTGGCTGCAATGTTACCTGCAGTGAGTGATGCGAGGGAAGTAGTATCTATATCGCGGGTCTCTCCGGAAGATGCTATAAGCTGGCCATTCTTATCTACTAGAAAGACGACTTTGGCATTAGCCTGCTGATATAATTTATGCAGCTCGGCATCAATCTGCTTGAACTCTTCCTCATACATTATCAAATCAGAGCCAGCCATCGTAATAACCCTCACCCTAACCCTTGTATGTTATGTTTTATATAGAACTTGGCAGACCGTCCAAAAACCCTTGGTAGAAAATACCGTGGGAGAGCATGGGTCGTCAAGTTCATAAATCCATTAACCCGAACAGTTGCCTGAGTCTCAATATGAGAACTCGAATCTTGCAAGGCAGGGTAACAGGAGGTGCAATCATGACGGATCGGTCTAAAATATGGGTGGGCATTGATGTTTCCAAGTCGCAGCTTGATGTTTACATCCATCCCACAGCTAAACGGTTTCATTTTAACCAAACTGATGAAGATATCAAGGCTATGGGACAGCAGATTAAAGATTTGTCCCCTGAATTGGTCATACTTGAAGCCAGTGGTGGATTTCAAAACAATGCTGTCAGTATTTTGTCCTGCATGGAGATTCCTGTCGTAGTTGTTAACCCAAGACAAGTGAGAGATTTTGCTCGTGCTTCCGGGATACTGGCTAAAACTGACCTTATTGATGCCAAGGTTCTGGCTCTTTTTGGGAAAGCGGTAAAGCCGGAAGTTAGAAGTTTGCCTGATGCTGATATTCAGCAATTGCAATTGCTGATAAAAAGACGAGAGCAGCTTGTTGCAATGCTTACGATGGAAACAAACCGTTTGCCGCAAACCTCTGGGCTTGCATCTGACAGCATAATAGAGCATATTAATTGGATAAAGCAATCTTTGAGCAACCTTGATAAAGGGATTAAAGATTTGCTGAAATCCAGTCCTATTTACAAAGAAGAAGAAGATTTGTTGCGCAGTGTTCCCGGAGTAGGACCAGTGCTTGCATCTGCTTTGATCGCAGGCTTGCCGGAACTGGGAAAGCTTAACGGCAAAAAGATAGCAGCTCTGGTTGGAGTTGCGCCTTTGAACTGCGACAGCGGCAAATACAAGGGTAAACGCACAATTTGGGGCGGCAGAGCACATTTGAGAGCAGTGCTTTATATGGGCGCTGTAGCTGCTATTCGCTGCAATCCCGTCATTAAAGCATTTTATGAAAAACTTATACATAACGGAAAAGCCAAAAAAGTTGCGCTCACCGCTTGTATGCGGAAAATGCTGGTGATTTTGAATGCAATGTATAAACATAAAGTATTATGGAACCCAATATATGCTTAAAAATTTACCTTGACAACACAGTTGCTCTCCCATCCCCGGCCTCGCTCCGCGAAGCGGGGCGGGC
>JACROP010000101.1 GCA_016214385.1 Nitrospirota bacterium | reverse complement strand
TGATCATAATAGCCAACTATGTTTTTCCCACTGCGATTTTTGAACTGAACAAGCTCACTTAAAATCTTTCCTGTAGCTTGTGTTTTAGTTGATTTTTCTAATACAACAGGTGAGTTTTCTAATAAAAGAGTTCCCATGACATTCCCCTCCCTTGATTTAATTAATGCAGACGCAAAAAAT
Organism: Nitrospirota bacterium; assembly: GCA_016214385.1. Classification (NCBI taxonomy): domain Bacteria; kingdom Pseudomonadati; phylum Nitrospirota; species Nitrospirota bacterium. The sequence goes on along the minus strand of JACROP010000101.1, from coordinate 18,427 downwards.
AAATTTACAAAATCCCCCTACATCCCCCTTTTTCAAAGGGGGAGATCCCTTTTCCCCTCTTTGGGAAAGCCCTTCTCGCTATTTCCCCTCTTTGGAAAAGCAATTCTCTTTTTGTCCCCCTCTTTGGAAAAGAGGGGCAAGAGCCTGCCCCTGCATGTATTAAGCAGGGGGGAGATTTAAAAAAACATTTTGTGTTTGTATTTGTATTGGATTGGTTGATACTGAAAAATGCTCTCTTCGAGATTGCTTCCCCTTCGCTTTGTTCAGGGCTTCGGCTCACTCGCTCGCAAAGACAGTGGAGAAGTTTGGTTTTTATAAAAATGCAATGCTTTTTGTATAATTTTTTACAAATGTCATATTTTTGACGGTTTTCCATGCACAATTATATGTGCAGTGGCTTCGTGCTGATGATATTGTCTGAAAACCTTCAAAGTGTCACCCTGAACCTTGCCCTGAATTTATTTCAGGGTTGTTTCTCTACGAGTCGTAGACAGGGTCTCGTATCACATTGATTTTATTAGATGTGAACAAGTTCAGCATGACAAATGATGTAATTCATAGGTTTTCCGACCCTGTCCTGTCTGGTAAAGCCATCAGATTTTTCCCTGCCTTTCAGGTCGCCATTGTAATTCTTTCTTAGTGGGCATATAATACCAACTATGAGAGCTATAAAAGTTCTTCATATCAAAGAGATCAAAGGAGATGAGATTGTAGAAATCAAAATATGGCAAGTTCCAAGATCAGAAGACAAGCCACATGGCGTTAAATACTCGATAGTATATGTTAAAGGCGGTAAAAGGCTTATTGGTTATGACAATTCAGAAGGTAAAGGAGACCACAGACATTATGGAGACAATGAGGGGCCATATGTATTTAGCAGTATATGGGATTTGTTAAAAGACTTTAAGAATGACGTAAAGAAAATAAGAGGGGGTGATTGGGATGAAGATTAAAAGGGTCAGGATAGAGATAAAGAGACTTGATGATGCATTAAAAGAGGCTGGAGAGGTCTTTGAAAAACTCTCAAGGGGAGAGCATGTTCAGAAAAAAACGGCAATCTATTTTAGCAATCTCAAGGAGATGCGAAAAGTTCTTACTGAAAGACGTTTGGAACTTTTAAAGGCAATTAAGGATAAAAAACCTGTCTCTGTGTATGAGCTTGCAAAAATGGTCGGCAGAGACATTAAAAATGTTTTACAGGACATTGCTTATTTACAAGAACTCGGGCTTGTAGAGATAACAGAAACCAAGGATAAGAAAGTTCCTCGTGTGGATTACGATAAGATTGCCTTTGAGGTGGCGATTTAGCTTATGGTTGGATCAAGAGGATAAAACAAAACTGGAAATAAATACTTTTTCAACAGCCTGCTCAGACCTGACGGGAGTTGTGGGACAACAGTCTGACATTTGAATAGGTTTATTGTGGCCGCTTTAAACCGAGCTGGTTTAGTTTCAAAAGCAGTGTATTTCTGTGTATGCCGAGGGCCTTGGCTGCCCTTGTCTTGTTCCACCTTGTTTTTTCCATGATTTTTAAGAGGTACTGCCTCTCAAACTCAAACTGGGCCTCTCTGAGGGGAAGTTCATTGATAGGGACTTTTATGTGCATGATGACGTCTATTGGAAGGTTATGCATAGAGACTATTTTTTTATCCACGAGGACTACAATTCGTTCAATGATGTTTTTAAGCTCTCTGATGTTTCCAGGCCAGTCGTATTTGATAAAGGCATCTATCACCTCTTTTGAAAACCCCTGGATCTGTTTGTTCATCGTTTTGTTGTATTCGTTTAAAAAATGCGTTACAAGCAATGGAATATCGTCTTTCCTTTCTCTGAGAGGTGGTAATGTTATGGGTATTACATTGAGCCTGTAAAATAAATCCTCCCTGAAATTGCCAGCCTCTACTTCTTTTTTTAGGTCTTTATTTGAAGATGCAACAATCCTTACATCGGTTTTTATGGATCTCGAACCTCCTACGCGGACTGCTTCTTTCTCCTGCAGGACTCTTAAGAGTTTTGCCTGAAGGCTTAAGCTAAGGCAGTCCACTTCATCCAGGAAAATAGTGCCCCTATGGGCAAGTTCGAATTTGCCGATTTTAAGGGAATAGGCGCCTGTAAATGCCCCTTTTTCAGCACCGAAAAGTTCGCATTCGAGGAGGCCTTCTGGAATTGCCGCACAGCCTATTGCAATAAATGGTTTTTCAGCGCGAAGGCTTCTTTTGTGGATTGCCCTTGCAACAAGCTCTTTTCCTGTGCCGCTTTCTCCCAGTATCAGGACAGTGGAATCAGTGGGGCTAACCTTGTCAATTAGCTTATAAAGTTCAATCATCTTTTTATTTTTTCCAACAATATTCTCGAATTCGTGGTAGCGCTCTATCTCATGTTTCAGGTATTTAACTTCCATGAGGAGACTTTGTTTCTCAATCGCTCTTTTAACTACAGCCAGAACATTATTGATTTCAAAGGGCTTTGTTATATAATCATATGCGCCGAGCTTCATGGCTTCCACACCAATCTTTATGTCACTGACTGCTGTAACCATCACAACTTCTACTCCATTGCCTGCTTCTTTTATCTTTTTTAATACATCTATACCGCTCATATCAGGCATCAGGATGTCCAGGAGCACAAGGTTGATGCTTTTCGTTGAGAAAACCTTCAGGGCCTCTCTGCCGTTTTCTGCGGTAAATATCTCGTAGTTATCTTGAAGAAGCATTTTGAAGGACTGACGCACGCCTTTCTCGTCATCCACTATCAATATGGTAGGTCTCAAATCAGAGATTCGTTCCTGACTTGTCTGCAAATTATCAACCCCCTGAACTTTTTAAATTTAAATGGCTCATCACGAATTATAGCGGGTAAAAAATTATTATACATTGCAAATTGTAAAATATTTTAAAATTTAACTCTACAATGCTAATTTTGCAATGAATTCTATCTACCCACTTGTGAAGAATCTATGAAGAAGCAATTAAATTATACCACTTCTATAAAAATTCCCGAAGATAGAGACAGGAAAGCTACTTTTTGTCTTTTAGTTATCTTGAGTTTCTGCTAAAATTTTATTAGATTAAATGATGCCTGTTATACTTGTTACAAATGATGATGGTGTGTATTCACAGGGGATTATGGCTCTGGCTAAGGCACTGAAACCCTCGGGAAATGTTTATGTGGTTGCTCCAGAGAGAGAACAGAGCGCTGTTGGTCATGCGCTTACCCTCCACAGACCCCTCAGGGCTGATAAAATAAAGAATGGCGTGTATAGCATAAACGGCACCCCTACAGATTGCGTGATATTGGCTGTTAACAAGCTTCTTCCCTCCGCCTCAGGCGGAAGGCCTGATATTGTTGTTTCGGGTATCAATAGAGGCGGCAACCTCGGGGATGACATAACGTATTCAGGGACAGTGTCTGCGGCTATAGAGGGGACACTTCTTGGCATACCATCCATTGCTGTCTCTCTGGTCGGAGAAAAGGATTTCCATTTTCAGGAGGCTGCTAAGTTTGCCGCAAGACTTGCAGGCATTGTCCTGAAAAAAGGATTACCACCTGATACCCTTTTAAATGTGAATATTCCCAACGGCGTGGATATTAAAGGTATAAAGTTTACAAGACAAGGCAAGAGGGCTTATGACAATTCCATACAGGAGATGTCCGACCCGCGAGGCAGGAGGCATTACTGGATAGGTGGGGGCTCTCCCCTCTGGGGGCCAGGCGAGGATACAGATTTTCAGGCTGTACAGAATGGTTTTATATCCGTTACCCCAATCTACCTCGACCTGACAAGTTACAATACCCTTAAATATCTCAAGGAGAACTGGAAGACCCTGAAATAAACACAAATGACAAACGCTATAAACGCACAACGCAATTATGATGTGATTATTGTCGGGGCCGGGCCTGCTGGCATTTTTGCTGCGCTTGAACTCGTCTCAGCAAATTCCGGGTTAAAGATATTAATTTTTGAGAAGGGCAGAGACATCAATGAAAGGGTTTGCCCTTTAAAAGTTAGAGAGATTTCTTGCAGGGCCTGTCCTGTGTGCGCGCTTCTATGCGGGTGGGGCGGGGCTGGAGCTTTCAGTGATGGCAAGCTTAATCTTTCATCAGAGATCGGTGGCTTTTTGTCAAGATACATCGATGAGAAAACCCTTCAGGATCTCATATCTTATGCGGACTCTATATATTTAAAATATGGCGCGCCTTCAGAATTTTATGGCGACATTGCAGGGCCTGTAAAAGACCTTGAAAATTTAGCTTCAAAAAATGACCTTATCCTCATACCTTCAAAAATCAGGCACATAGGCACTGACAGATGCATGGGACTTCTGAAAAGGATTAGAGAAGACCTCAATAAAAAGGTAAAGGTCGAGTTTATGAGAAATGTAAAACATGTCCTTGTAAAGAATGGGAAGGTTTATGGCGTAAAGATAAAAGGCGGTGATGAGATTCATGGAAACTTTGTTATCCTTGGCCCTGGAAGGGAGGGCTCCCAGTGGCTTGAAAAAGAGGCCAGGGCTATGGGCCTTTCCCTGCTTAAAAACCCAGTGGATATAGGGGTCAGGGTTGAACTTCCAGCGTCAGTGCTTGAACCCCTTACAAGGATAACCTATGAACCCAAGCTCGTTTTTTATTCTAAGAAGTTTGATGACAAGGTGAGAACCTTTTGCGTAAATCCATATGGAGAAGTAGTGAAAGAATATTCAAAGGGGATATGGACTGTTAACGGGCACAGCTACTCTGACAGAAAGACAAACAATACTAATTTTGCCCTCCTGGTCAGCACTTATTTCACAGAGCCTTTTGATGAGCCACTTTCCTATGGAAGATATATCGCCAGGCTTGCAAACTTTCTTGGCCAGGGAGTGATTGTGCAGAGGCTTGGCGACCTGCATATGGGCCGGCGCTCAACTACCACACCCTTCTCTATGGCGTTGAGGTGAAATTTTATTCAAGACAGCTTAAACTGAGCAGCAGCCTTGAAACAGAGGTGGAAAACCTCTTTGCTGTTGGCGATGGAGCAGGGGTGAGCAGGGGACTTATTCAGGCTTCGGCAACAGGAGTAATTGCAGCAAGGGAAATCCTGAAAAGAGTTGAGAGTTAAGAGTTTAACTTTTAACTCTTTAACTTTTAAACTCTACACTCCTAAAATATGGACTTTAATGAATTAAGAGAGTTGATGGTCAGGACCCAGCTCATAAGCAGGGGAATAAGAGATAAGCGTGTTCTCGATGCAATGCTCAAGGTTCCGAGACATTTATTTATAGATGAATATCTCAGAGAAAGGGCCTACGATGATTGTGCCCTTCCAATAGGAGAGGGACAGACCATATCACAGCCTTACATGGTGGCTGTTATGACAGAGCTTCTTGAGCTGAAGGCTGGAGATAAAGTTCTTGAGATAGGAACTGGCTCAGGCTATCAGGCTGCTGTTTTAGCTGAGCTTGCGGCTGAAGTATATACGAGTGAGAGGATCGAACCTCTTGCCCGTATGGCAGGAGAGGTGTTGAAAGGGCTTGGATATACAAATATTCATGTAATAATTGGTGATGGCACCCTCGGGTTGCCTGAAAAAGCGCCTTTTGATGCCATTATTGTGACTGCTGCTGCGCCGAAGATTCCCGATACATTTACAGGGCAATTAAAAACAGGTGGCAGGCTTGTTATCCCTGTTGGAGACAGGTTTTCCCAGATCCTTTACCAGGTAAAAAAAACCCCCTCAGATATAGTTTTTTCGACTTCCACCCCATGTGTTTTTGTCCCGCTTATTGGCAAACATGGCTGGGAAGAGATAGAAAGACAGTGAGATGTTATTGACAATAAGAAGCGCTTTTGTGTAAAACAGTATGGATTTCCTTGGGGGGGTTATGATTCAGGAGACAAAAAAGATATGGATGGATGGCAGGTTTATTGACTGGCCAGACGCCAAAGTCCATGTCTTAACGCACACGCTGCATTACGGCCTTGGTGCATTTGAAGGAATCAGGTGTTATAAAGCAGAGAAAGGCCCTGCCATCTTCAGGCTTCAGGAGCACATCGACAGGCTATTTACATCATGCCACATACTTCAACTCAGGGTTCCCTATACAAAGGAGGAACTCTCGAAAGCTACAGTAGAATTGATAAAGGTTAATAATCTCGATGAGTGTTACATGCGGCCTATTGTTTATATCGGTTACGGCGCTATGGGCCTTTATCCCAGGGATAATCCAATAAATGTAGCTATTGCAGCCTGGCCCTGGGGTGCTTATCTTGGAGATGATGGCCTTAAAAATGGTATCAGGCTGAAGACATCTTCTTTTTCAAGGCATCATGTAAATGTGAATATGACCAAGAGCAAGACATGCGGCAATTATGTAAATTCCCAGTTAGCAAAGAAAGAGGCTATCTCATGCGGTTATGATGAGGGCCTGCTGCTTGATACCGAAGGCTATGTATCAGAAGGCAGCGGTGAGAATATATTCATTGTGAGAAAAGGGGTGCTGAAAACTGTGCCTCTGATGTCAATCCTTGAGGGAATTACAAGAGACAGTGTGATCAAGATAGCGGATAGGGAAGGTATTGAAGTGAGAGAAATACGGTTTACAAGAGATGAGCTTTATATTGCAGATGAGGCATTTCTGACAGGGACAGCGGCTGAGATAACACCAATTAAAGAAGTAGACGGAAGGATTATCGGAAACGGTCGGCCTGGCCCTATTACTAAAAAACTACAGGGCCTTTTCTTTGATATAGTGAAAGGTAAGAATCCAGCCTACGAATTCTGGCTTACGTATATATAAAAAAGTTAAGAAGTAAGAAGTGGGAAGTGAGAAGTGAAATCTTAACTTCCCATTTCCCACTGCACTGTATATTTCCCAATTATTTCTTATGACACTTTGCGCAATTTGCTGGATCGCTGGCTTTGAATGCCTTTGTGCCATTATGGCATTCACCGCAAAGCTTGCCAGCATTAATATCTGCCATTGTTATCTTGGCAGTTCCTTTCTTCATCTGGAAAATCTTTGTGTGGCAGTCATTGCACTTTAGACCTTTGTCTGTATGAATCTTGCCGTCAAATACCACTTTACCTGCACCTTTACCTTCGAATTCTACTGTTTTACCTGGCGCAACTGCCAGGGCTACGTTTCCAATAAAAGCAATTGAGATTAAGACGGCGAGTGTGAGGAGTATAATTCTCATTGAATAATCACCTCCCTTCTATTAAGGTTATCGCTGACAGGACGAATCCTTAAGCATAAACGGCCTCATTATACACAAAAAACCTCTATCTGTGTCAAGGGCTATGATTTAAATCATATCTTATGATATAGTGGTTCATGGAAAATTGGAAATATGAAAGTCTTGATTCTTAAAAATATCCCCATCGAGGGCCCCGGGACAATAGAGGACTATCTCATTGAGAAAGCAATCCCTTATAAAATAACTGACCTCTCTCTGGACTCTCCGCCTCGGTACGAGTCGTTTCCGACATCTCTTGATGGGTTTGATGCTCTGATAATAATGGGCGGACCTATGGGTGTTTATGAAATGGACGCCTATCCATTTCTCAAGAAGGAAGAAGTCCTGATTAAAGAAGCGATTAAGAGAAAAATGAAGGTTCTGGGTATATGTCTCGGTGCGCAAATGATAGCTCACGCCCTTGGCGCAGAGGTCTATAAAGGCCCTCAAACAGAAATTGGCTGGTATGGTGTAGAGGCGACAGAAGATGGGTTGAGGGATGAAGTATTTTCTTTGCTCGTGACTTCCCGCTCTTCACTCCTCACTGTATTTCAGTGGCATGGCGATACCTTTAATCTGCCTCGTGGTGCTGTGAGGCTTGCCTCATCAAAGATTTATCCAAACCAGGCTTTTCGCTTTTCAGATAATGTCTATGCATTTCAGTTTCATATTGAGGTGACAGATAAAATGATAACCGAATGGCTTGGGAATGAACACGAGTTAAAGGGATTTGATTCATCGAAGATAATCGATGACACAAGGGCCAATTATAAGAATTTCTTAGAAAGGGCCAGGGTTTTTTACAGAGGTTTTTTTGGGTGTTAAATGGAGTTGCAATATGCAGCTCCAATCTCTTCTTAAAACCTCAATCCTTCCATTAAAAGCCTTCCGTAAATTTCCTCTACGGCAACTGAGATGGTCTCCCCTGCCATTCTTTGGAACAGGGGCTTTCTTGGCTTTAAGATTATGGCTTTTTCTTTCTTAATCCCTGTCTCTCTGGACATTTCGTCCAGGACAGAATCAAAGTCGCATATCCTGTCAATCAGGCTGTGTTCGAGGGATGCCCTGGATGAATAAAGCTCGCCTGTTGCCAGTTCTAAGACCTTTGATTTTTCAAGTCTTCGTGCCTCTGCCACAATCTCTATGAATCTCTGGTAAATCGCCTCCTGAAGTGTATCAATCTTTTTCTTTTCTTCCTCTGTGGAGTCTCTATGGAAGAGAGTCATATCTTTGTTTTCGCCCTTTTTCATTACCTCAAGCCTTATGCCAAGACGCTCCATTATATCCTTTAGCACAGGCTTAATTGTAAGAACCCCTATGCTCCCGATTAGTGCAGTTGGCGGCGCAAAAATTTTTTCTGCCCCGCATACTGCCATGTAGCCCCCTGATGCCGCCATGAGGAGATAGCAGTAAACAGGTTTTTTCTCGCTCAGGCGTTTTAAACTGAAATAAAGCATTTCTGATGCATAGGCATTCCCACCGGGGCTTTCTATCTGAAAGATTCCTCCTTTTATGTATTTGCTGTATTCGATGGCCTTTAATAGCCTGAGGTAAGGCTCTACAGTTTTTGTTGAAAGCACACCGCTGAAGGGCACAATAGCAATCCTTCCTATGGGAAGTCTTCTGCTTAGCCATTTAAACATTTGATCCTCCTTGAAATAAAAAAGTTAGAGTTAGAAATGAAAACGTTCCTATAATAATATATAATAAAAGTTGAATTCTGTATAAAATTCTGGTAAAAGATAAGCAAAAAGGAGGCTCGTATGGATAGTAGAGAAGAAGGAAGAATTATAGGCGCATTCATAATTGGAGGGCTGTTAGGTGCTGGTCTTGCCCTTCTCTTTGCACCGCAGAGCGGTAAAGAGACCAGAAAAGACATATCCAAATTTGCCAGGAAGGTTGGAGAAAATGCCAGGGAAATTGCCGAGGATGCAGTTGAAACAATTGAGGATCTGACAGAGGCAATCAGCGAAAAGGCATCAGAGGTGGTTTCAAGAGGTAAGGAGCTTACCGATGAGACAAAGAAAAATGTCCTTAAGGCAATTGAAGAAGGCCAGAAGACTCTGGAAAAGCAAAGGGCAAAATTGGGAAAGCTACTCGGGTAGGCCGTTAAATACTCTTTTTGAATATGGCTATGTAAGGAAGGTTTCTGAATTTATTTTCGTAGTCAAGGCCATAGCCAACTACATACTCGTTGGGTATCTTAAAACCCACATAGTCAAGGGGTATTTCGCTTAAATCTGCATAAATCTTTACCTCTCCTGTGGTTTCTGTCTTCAGATAGCTCGAGGCGATGAGGAAGTCTACTGTCACGGGGACCTTTATCGCTCTTACAATATCAGAGAAGAACATAAAGGCACCCCTGAGAATGCATACAGCGAGTAAGTCTTTTCCCGCATAATCATTTGATATGATTGAGGCCAGTTCTTTTACTTTGTGCTGGATCTGTTCTGTGGTGAGAAACGGTCTGCCAATTATCATCGCTTCCTCCCATGGGTCTATGACTCGTAGAGATGTCGGCTAAAAAGGTTAATATTGTTTTACGCCATAAATATTACACCAAAAATTTAAAATTTGAAATTAAAAATTAAAGGGCCTACGACCTCTAAAGGGCGAGCCTCGCCCCTGCTATCTCGGCTTTGCAGGAATCTCAAGGACCCTCAGGTCGAGAAATCTTTTTGATGTGGCTGACTTTATTACAAGGACAGTGTCTGCACCCCGGCCTGTCCCTGCGACCGCTAAAATTTCTTCACCCTCCGGTATCAGCCCTGCATCAGCCGCCATCATCACTATTTCACAACACACCTTTGGGCCTTCACCAAATCTCCTGAGAGATTGTGCTACGAGCAGGGTAGGGTAAAGTCCGCTGAATTTCGCAGAAAGGGCTGTTTCAAGGCTGTGTGTTATCATGGTACCTGTATAGAGTTTTGCTCCTGATGTCTTTATTTTTTCTTTTACTCCATCGGCCATCTCAAAGCTATTTGGTTCCTTAAAGCCATAAGAGTGGGTAACAACAACGAGGTTGAGGTTTTTCCTGTCCTTAAGTGCCTCTGAAAAAAGAAGTCCAGTGCTGCCTGTGGTGGAGGCGACGACTAAATGCCTGTAATTGTAATCATCAAGTGCTTTTTTTACAATTGCAAGGCACTGGTAAGTGTTTTCAGGTCCAGGTTTTTCAAAATAGGTTGCTGTCGTTTCCATTTAAATACCCTCCGTTCTACTTAAAGGCCGTAACGCCTCATTTTATTGAACAGGCTTTTCCGGCTGATTCCCAGCAGTTCTGCTGCTTTTTGTTTTTTCCACTTTGTTTTTGCGAGGGCCTCGATGATTAGCTTCTTTTCTTCCTCTTCAACGACAGAGCTGACATGGCCTTTTACGGAGAGATCTGTCTCCCTCGGCTCGGGGTACAGTAATTCATATATTGTTTTTTCGCTGATTAAATCATTTTCTTCAAGAAGCAGCGCCCGCTGGATTATATTTTCCAACTCCCTCACATTGCCCGGCCATGAAAAGTTTATCAGGTGTTTCATCGCAGAGGGTGAGATACCCTTTATTCTCCTTTCGAGGTCTTCAGAATATTTTTTAAAAAATATTTCTATAAGCGGCGGGATATCTTCTTTCCTCTCCCTCAGAGGAGGAACTTTTATCTCGATTACATTTATTCTGAAAAGGAGGTCCTCTCTAAATCTTCCTGCTGCTGTTTCAGATAACAGGTTCTTGTTGGTTGCAGCAATGAGTCTTACATCTACTTTTATAATGCCCTTTCCTCCTAAACGCTCAATTTCTTTGCCCTGTATTGCCCTGAGGAGTTTTGACTGCAATGTTAAGGGGAGGTCGCCTATCTCGTCTAAAAAGAGGCTTCCTCCACCGGCCTGCTCGAATTTCCCGATCCTCTGTTGATGAGCTCCTGTAAAGGCCCCTTTTTCGTGGCCAAATAGCTCTGATTCAAGAAGGCCCTCAGGGATTGCAGCACAATTCACACTGATAAAGGGTTTTTCACGTCTGTGACTTAGCTCATGGATGCTCCTCGCAATTAATTCTTTGCCAACACCGCTTTCCCCTGTGACAAGGACTGTGACATCAGTTGCAGCGACTTTTTTTACAAGCTCTATTGCTTTTTTCATCCCCTCGCTTTTTGCTGTTATTTTTTCTATGAATACTTTTTCTTCAAGCGCCTGCCTGAGGTTCTCTATCTCCTTCTGAAGCTTGTAACGCTCCATGGCCCTTCTAATAACGGTTCTGACCACATCTATGTCCACAGGCTTTGTGAAATAATCGTAGGCGCCCAGTTGAATGGCCTTCATGGCAAGTTCCCTGGAACCGTAAGCCGTAATCATGATTATAAGGGCATTAGGCTGTACCTTTTTAACCTTTGCAATGACTTCAAGCCCGCTCATACCGGGCATCCGCTCATCAAGCAGGAGTACATTGTACTGGTCGGAACTGAGTTTATCGAGGGCTTCCTGTCCATTTGATGCAATATCAAAACTATAACCCTCTTTTTTGAGGAACTCCCCGAAAAAGAATTTTATACCGGGGTCGTCGTCTACAACTAATACCTCAGGCATTTTGTCTCTCTTCCACAGTTAAATGGGAAATGGGAAGCGGAAATGTTGCAGAAAATATTATCAGGCCTCCTTCATGCCTGACATTAAGACTTCCACCATGGTTTTCTATGATTTCCCTTGAAATCTTCAGGCCCAGCCCTGCACCACCGGCTTTTGTAGTGTAATAGGAGTCAAAAAATTTAGTAACATCACCGGCATGGGTGTAAGGGTTTGAAATTTCAACAACAACATCGGTATCGAGATTTTTACATCTGATATGTATCTCACTACCTGCCTTCACGGCTTCACAGGCATTTATTATTAAGTTTAGAAATGCCTGGCAAATTTTCCCCTCGTCTGCAGGCAGGGGCATTACCTTGTCATACTCCTCTATGATATTTACGGCCTTATCTTTAAATCTGAGCTTGCTTACAAGGACTGCCCTGTGGAGCACCTCTTCAAGTCTTATCTCTGTTTTCTCCATCGGTTTTGTGTAATCGAGGAGGCCTTCGACAGCCCTGTTTAAACGGTCTATTTCATTTAAAATGACCTTGAGATATTCATGTCTTGGGTCTTCTCCCTTCAAATCCTCTTTTATAAGTTCAACCAGTCCTTTTATTGAGCCCAGGGGGTTCCTTACTTCATGGGCTATTTCTGCTGCTAAGGCTCCGAGGCTTGCGAGGCGTTCTGTCCTCTGAATCTCCATGTGGATGTCTTTCAACTTTGTAATGTCTTTAAAACTCAATACACTACCTTTTATCTTTCTCAGCTCCCTGATTGGAGTTAATGAATAGCCTAAAATTGCAGGCTTTCCGCCTATTGACACTGGTATTTCTCCGCTGCTGATAGTGCTGCCCTTAAGACTCTCATCTGATAACCATCTCAGTTCTGGAATGACTGCAGAAAGTGGCAGCCCGACTATCTCCTCGGTCCGCAGCCCGAGGATTGTAGATGCCTGGGCATTGGCCATTGTTACTGTTCCATTTTCATTCATTGTTATGACGCCCCCTGCCATGCTGTCGAGGGTTGAAATATACTGGTGCAGAGAGGATGCTATTGTTGTAAATTCCTTGCCGAGTGCGTTAAAATCCTCAAAACTGGGCACCTCAAGGGAAGGGGATGCCTTGAGCAGCCTTTTAGCAGGTATCAACAGAGAGTAAGCCACAGCAAGCCCTGAGAGGATAGCCACGCCAAAGCTTATAAAGGCCCACTTCTGTATAAAAGAGTTGTAGTTTTTTAATTCCTCCTTCAATATTACATCCTTTTCGAGGAGTCTTGAAAATTTCTCAAGGGCAATAAAGTATGGTCCTGCTGCAAATATGGCAAAAAAGATAGGCAGCAGGAAGATGATACCTATCTGGAATCTTCTTCGTAAAAAGAGATCGGTTATTTTTTTATAACTGAAATCATGTCCCATATTGGCAAGAAAATTCCCAGGGCAAGGAACAAGACCATGCCGCCTATAAACAACAGCAGTACGGGTTCGAGAGTTGTTGCGAGATTTCTTATTGCATACTCGACTTCAAGGTCATAATAATCTGATACCTTGTTCAGCATTGTATCGAGCGCACCTGTCTCTTCACCTACTCCAACCATCTGAATGACCATTGGAGGAAAAACCCCTAATGTCTTCATTGGCGTGGCCAGGCCTTTGCCTTCCCTGACATTGTTTTTTATCTCACCAACGGCTCTGGAAATTACCTGATTTCCGAGGGTCTGGGCCACTATATCGAGGGAGCTGATCAAGGGAATTCCGCTCCGGTAAAGCGTAGAGAATACCCGTGAGAACCGTGACATCACTGTCTTATGAATCAGGGGGCCAAAGATGGGAAGCTTTAATTTTATATTGTCCCACTGCCAGCTTCCTGAAGGCGTTTTGAGATAATAACGTATGAGCAGGACTATTCCGGCGATACCACCGAGAAGCAGGAACCAGTATTTACTTATGATTACATTTATCAGGATAAGTACCCTTGTTGGCCAGGGAAGAGTCACTTTTGCAGATGCGTAGATAGCGGCGAATTTTGGAATGACAAAGCTTGTAAGGACAATAAAGGCAATGCATATGGCAATCACCACAATCACGGGGTATCTGACTGCAGTCTTTATTCGCGCCCTCGTCTGAGCTTCATGCTCGAGGAGGCTGGCTAATCTTTCCAGCACCTCATCGAGGACACCGCCTTCTTCTCCGACTCTTATCATACTTACATAAAGAGGTGGAAAGACAGCCGGATATTTTGATAGTGCATCTGAAAAAGAACTGCCACCCTCTATATCTTTTCTAATACTGCGAATTACCTCTTTTAGTCTCTTGTTTTTTGTCTGCTCCTCAAGGGTATCAAGGCTTCTCGTAAAGGATATCCCTGAGGTGACGAGGGTTGCAAGCTGACGGCTGAATACAATAAGGTCTTCATACTTTACCCTCCCGAAGATTACAGGCAACTCAAAGGAGGTTTTTTTCTCGGTGATTTTTACAGGAATATACCCTTGACTTGAGAGCTGTTCTGCAATGACATCCATACTGGAGCCGTCAACAGTCCCTTTGATTAAGGCGCCTTTAATGTCCCTTGCCCTGTATTCGTAAATCGGCATGGTGAATCATTCCTCTGTGTTCAACGTTCAATGTTCTATGTTCTCTTATCTGATATTATTCCTCTATCTCCTGTGTGACTCTTAAAACCTCCTCGAGAGTGGTTATGCCATTAAGGGCTGTTCTAAGGCCCTCCTGTCGCAATGTCTGGAAGCCTTCTTTTATTGCCTGAGCCCTAAGCTGACTCGATGGGGACTTGGCTACAATAAGTCCCCTGAGGGCCTCAGTTATAGGTAGTACCTCGAATAGTCCGTCTCTGCCCAGATAACCTGTTTCCCGGCATTCTTTGCAACCACGTCCTCTTACGAGGTTTACCTCTCTGGTTATGTTGAGCTCATGCATTATACCAGAAGGTGCCCTGTAAGTCTCTTTACAGAAGGGGCAGACTTTCCTTACAAGTCTCTGTGCAGTTACACCTATCAGAGACGAAGATATAAGAAAAGGCTCAGTCCCCATATCTAAAAGTCTTGCTATTGCTCCCACAGCATCATTTGTATGAAGGGTGCTTAAGACCAGATGGCCTGTAAGTGCTGCATGTATGGCAATACCAGCGGTCTCAACGTCTCTTATCTCACCAACCATGATTATGTCCGGGTCCTGCCTCAGGATTGCCCTTAAACCACTTGCAAAGGTAAGGCCTGCCTTTGGATTCACCTGCACCTGATTAATTGTGCTGATGTTATACTCTATGGGGTCTTCCAGGGTGACTATGTTCTTTTCTTTGGTGAGGATAGCTTTGATTGCTGAGTACAGGGTTGTTGTCTTTCCGCTGCCTGTTGGCCCGGTCGACAGGATAAAGCCATATGGCCTGCGTATTAGTTTTTCAAAGATTTCCAAACCATTTACAGAAAAGCCGAGCTCGCTTAGTTCAACAAGCCCTTCGGTTTTTTCGAGGAGTCTCATAACGACTTTTTCTCCGAAGAGAGCGGGCAGGGTTGATACCCTGACATCCAGTTGTTTACCCTCTATATTTATGGGGAATCGTCCGTCCTGTGGGATTCTTTTTTCAGCGATGTTGATATTCGATAGAATCTTCAGCCTCGATACAAGACCTGCGTGAAGGTGTTTTGGAGGAGTCATCACCTCATGGAGGATACCATCAACCCTGTAGCGAACCCTTAAGATGTCCTTGTCAGGTTCTATATGTATGTCTGAAGCCCTATCCCTTACTGCCTGAGTAATCATTAAATTCACAAGTCTTACAACAGGCGTTTCCTCTGCTGTGGCCTCAATAGCGGCTGCGCGTTCCTCTTCCATAAAATACCCGGCCTCCCCCATGTCCTTTATAACCTCTTCCATAGTACCGGTTACTCTGTAATATTTTTCGATGGCCTTTGTAATCGCCCTTTCAGTTACAGCAACAGGCTGGACATAAAGCCCTGTGAATTTTCTTATCTCATCAATTGCAACAATATCGAGGGGGTCGAGCATTGCGAGGGTTAAGTCTTCACCTGTCCTGAATGCAGGGATGACATTAAAACGCCTCGCTAAACTTTCAGGGATAAGGTTAACAACATCGGGGTCTATTGTAACTTTTCTTAAATCTACCGATTGTATGCCGAGCTGCTTCCCCAGGAATTCCACCAGCGTGTCTTCTGATATAAAACCAAGGTCAACAAGTATTTCTCCAAGTCTGCCTTTTTTAGTCCGCTGCTCCTCAAGGGCCTTATTCAACTGTTCCCTATTTATAGCTCCGGCCTCTACTAACAACTCGCCTATTGGTTTTTTCTTTAGAACCATATTTATAGACCTGAGGCTCCCAAGTTCGATGTTGATATAGAGCCAAGGCCTTTAAGTTCGATGCTGATGAGGAACTGATAGTCGTCAGGTTTCTTGGTAAAGGAAACACCTACAGCCCAGCACTGGCTTTTATAAGTTGATTTTATGTTCAACTCTCTTAATCCCTCGCCTTTAACATCATACCACAGCCTGCTATAGAGATTCAAAATCCGGCCTTCAAGTCCAGCCTCTATGGAATATAAATCCATCGGGATTGAGTTTCTGTAGGCCTTGCCAACCGATATAAAGCCTTTATCGCTTCTGAGCGTGGCAGAGGCTGTCGTCTCTGTTATTATCTTCTCCTAAATATCGTATGCTGCATTTATTTTGAGCTGTAGATTATTGCTCATAAAGGCTGCTTCTGCTGAAACCGGTGTAAATGGCCTGTCCACATCAAGCAGACTGTATCCATTGGAAAACCTGATGAGGGCTTCTCTCTCTTTGCCTGCGAATCTATTGGTAAGGGAATAAGAGACCAGGCTTGTTTTTGAAATAAGGTCTTTTGAGTCAAAACCAGGCCGGTGTTTCTGATCAGCCGATGGGATGTAGGAGTATTCGATGGATGGTTCGATGATATGAAGGAATGGAGTGTATCTTTTAAACAGTTTTGTGCTGAGGATGGACTGTGATTCAAAAAGATTCCTGTTTGGGCTTGTATCTGGTTCCTTCAGGGCATATAAAGTCTCCCTCAATCCTATCCTCTGCGAGAATGTGATTGTCCTTTGGATGCCGAAAGTCGCATAAAAATTCGGGTTTATATCAAGCCTCTGGCCTCGCTGTCCTTCATCTCTCCAGAAGTTGTTTCCTGTTATATTGAGATTGAAAAAACCCGGGCCCAATCTTGTTGTATTAAGCACAAAACCAAGCTCTGGAAGGCTCTGGGGGATTTCTCCAGATGAGCCTTCCAGGCTCTGTCTATACTGGCCAAGAAAATAGACCCTTCCTCCTGAAAATGGCCTGGATATATGGAGGTTTGATTCGAGATATTTACCGAGCCTTTCTTCCAGGTTCAGGCTGTACTCTTTATAAAAGTCGCTTTCATTAACCATCTGAAGATTTAAATACCCCGATGCATCATAGGGCAGTTCCTGGTTATGAAGTGCTTTGACCTCAAGGAAGTTTTTGTTTAAATGACTGTCCCTCATGTGGTAAACAAAGAGCTCTCCATTTGTCTCAGGGCTTTCTAAATAGCGGTATTGGAGGGCCTCGCCTACTCCCCTTTTGCTGTAATAGTCTAAATACAGGGTCAGGTCCCTATTGTCTGCAATTGCCCAGAAAAAACCTTCTTTTATCCTGAATCCCTTTGTATTGCTATGCCCTAAGAGTGGAAAGAGAAAGCCTGTCTGCCGCTCTTTTGTTATTGGCGCCCAGAAATATGGCGAGTACAGGACAGGCACGCCCTTTATATAAAATGCTACGTCCCGCGCCTTTATTCTATCTTCAAGTTTTATGGAGACATCCTTGCCTGTAAAGTTCCACTCAGGCGGGCATGCATCGCAGGTTGTGATTAATGCCTTATCCAGGTGATAAGTATCTTCGCCGAGCCTTTCTATTTTTTCACCTGTGACATGATAGTTCTGGGATTTAAAAAGGATGTTTCCGTTATAAATGATGCCGAGCTTTGTATCCAGGTTTAATTCTATTTTATCAGCCCTGATAATGGCTTCTTTATCTTCATATATAACACTGCCAATGCACACGGCATCCTTCGTGGTATTGTTGAGGTGGACTTCGTCTGCCTTTAAAGTTGAATCCTTCTGTGTTATCAGGACAGAGCCCTTTGCAATGTAAGTGTCAGTCTCTGCGATGTATTCAATGTTGTCAGCAGAGATATTTACACCCTCTTCGGCAAAGGCAGGGAAAGGAAGTAAGAAATAAGAAATGAGAAATAAGAAGGTGCCTATTCCCTTAATCTTGAAAGGTGTGAAGAGAGTCTTGATTGTCCTAAAACCTCCTTTGCCTCACCTGTTGTATAAAAAGAACCGGTCACAACTATAAGGTTTCCTTCTTGGTTGCGAGTCGTACCGACTTTATAAAGTGTCCGTGCAAGTTTCAGGGCTTCTGATACTGTGTCAGTTGTTTTTATATCTCCTGTGTAGCCTTTTAAACCTTTTTTGAGCCTTTCTGTGGTTGCTGCCCTTTCGCCCTTAGGTCTTGTCAGTATTATTTTATCTGAGATAGATGATAAAGGTCTCAGGATTCCATCTATATCTTTGTCTTTCATTATTCCTGCGATAACGATGATACTCTTTTCAGGGAAAATTTCTTTGATTGATTCAGATAAGGCATTTGCAGCCTC
>JACROP010000100.1 GCA_016214385.1 Nitrospirota bacterium | reverse complement strand
TTGCAAATCTCCTGTCAGCATCAGGTTATGAAGTTGAAAGGGAGTATTACATCAACGATGCCGGAAAGCAGGTGGAGCTCCTCGGCCTCTCTGTATATGCGAGATACCAGCAGAAACTTGGAAACGAAATCCCTTTCCCTGAAAATGGTTACAGAGGCGGTTATATTGATGAGCTTGCAGATGAGATTATTAATGAAAAAGGCAACAGGTATCTTGATGTGCCCCATGATGAATGCCTGGATTTTGTTAAAGATTTTTCCTATAAAAGAATGCTCAAAAATATCGAGCTTGACCTCAGGGATTTTGGCATTGCCTTTGACAGGTGGCAGAGCGAGCGGGAGCTTTATGATAAGGGCAGGGTGGACGATGCCCTCGCAGCTCTGAAGCATCGTGGCTATCTATATGAAAGAGATGGCGCCTTATGGTTCCGCTCAACTGCTTTTGGAGATGATAAGGACAGGGTTGTATTAAAAAAGGGCGGGGAATACACTTATTTTGCCTCTGACATCGCATATCACAAGAATAAACTCAACATGGGGTTTGACAGCCTTATAGATATCTGGGGTGCAGACCACCACGGCTATGTGTCGCGGATTGAATCAGCAATCAAGGCGTTCGGACATCCAAAGAAAAAGCTCAGGGTTCTTCTCGTCCAGATGGTTACCCTCCTGAGGCACGGCAAACCAGTTCAGATGTCAAAGAGGGCAGGAGAGTTTATAACTTTGAGAGAGGTTATCAGCGAGGTAGGGGCTGATACAGCAAAGTTTATATTTCTGACGAGGCGTTCTGATAGCCATCTTGATTTTGACCTCGATATTGCAAAGGAGCAATCAGCAGAAAACCCTGTTTACTATGTCCAGTATGCCTTTGCACGGATTGCGAGTATATTCAGGCAGGCGATAGAAAAAAATGTTCAAGGGTTCAATGGTTCAAATGTTCAAGGGATTGATTTTTCACTTCTCACAGAGCCAGAAGAAATCTCTACAATAAAGAAACTTGCCCAGTACCCGATAGTCTTTGAGGGTGCTGTCATGGCCCTTGAGCCCCACAGGATTACCTATTATTTGCAGGGTCTCGCAGGACTCTTTCACTCTTATTATAATAAATACAGGGTTGTTTCCGAGAACAAAGAGCTCACCCTCGCAAGGCTCGGCCTGTGCAGGGCTGTGCAGATGGTGCTGGGCGAGGGGCTGGAAATTCTGGGGGTTCATGCCCCGGAAAGGATGTAAGTTGTTGTATACACTTTTACTTATAGTCCATGTCACCTCTATTGTCCTCTGGATTGGAGGGGTGGCTTTTGTCACGATTGTTATGTTTCCCATTATTCAAAGGACACAGGGCTCCATTGAAAAGGTTTTAATGTTTCAGGGGATAGAGCACAGGTTTGCCCGCCTTGCCAGGGTATTGTCCCTACTTGCTGGACTTACAGGATTTCTGCTCCTTCATCAGGTGGGCTTCTCCATTTTACTTTCGTGGTCTGGCATCGGTATATGGGCGATGATAATAGCCTGGGCTGTGTATGTGTTGATACTTTTCTTCCTCGAGCCAATTGTATTTAGGAAACTTTTTAGTCAGAAGGCCCAGCTTAAAACAGAGCAGGTCTTTTTTAGGCTTCAGGTCTTTCACTGGTTTCTTTTAGGTTTGAGCCTCTTTGCAGTTGCTGCAGGCGTATGGACAGGACACCACTGAGTAAATTTCAAATCTCAAATTTCAAAATGCAAAATGATCAAGTTTGAGATTAAAAAAGAAGATAATTCAGCAAGAACAGGGTGTATTCATACTTCACGAGGAAACATAAATACCCCTGCCTTTATACCTGTTGGAACCAATGCTACAGTAAAAGCAATGAATCAGGATGAGCTTAAGGATATGGGCGCTGAGATCATTCTCTGTAATACCTATCACCTTTATCTCAGGCCTGGACATGAGATAATCAAAGAACTCGGGGGGCTTCATAGATTCATGAACTGGCATGGCCCTATCCTTACTGATAGCGGAGGTTTTCAGGTATTCAGCCTCTCACCTTTGAGAAAAATAAATAATGATGGTGTAATTTTCAAATCACACCTTGATGGTTCTACACATTTCATAACCCCGGAGATAGTGATGGAAATCCAGGCTGCACTTGGCTCTGACATTGCAATGGCTTTTGATGAATGCACTCCTTATCCTGCATCAAAAGAGTATGCACTTAAGTCTCTCAGCCTTACAACTGAATGGGCCAGAAGGTGTATGAAGGCAAAAGGAGATAACCAACCCCTTTTTGGCATTGTGCAGGGCAGTATCTACAACGACTTAAGAAAACAGAGCGCCTGTGAGCTTGCTGAAATGGACTTTGACGGATATGCCATAGGAGGGCTCAGTGTTGGAGAACCAAAAGTATCTCATGGGAATTGGAGATCTC
Source organism: Nitrospirota bacterium (assembly GCA_016214385.1). Classification (NCBI taxonomy): domain Bacteria; kingdom Pseudomonadati; phylum Nitrospirota; species Nitrospirota bacterium. The sequence continues at coordinate 1,626 of JACROP010000100.1, read as the reverse complement.
CTCGATGTGCTTGAGGCTATTTCAGCAGGTATTGACATGTTTGATTGTGTAATGCCAACGAGGAATGCAAGAAACGGGACATTGTTTACGAGTAAAGGAAGGATAAGCATAAAACGCTAGGAATTTAAAACAGACCCAGGCCCCCTCGATCCCGATTGTGAATGTTATACCTGCAAAAATGATTCAAAGGCTTACTTAAGACATCTTTTTATGAATAAAGAAATCCTTTCAATGAGATTGAACACATTGCACAATATTTATTTCTATCTGGATTTTTTCAGGAAGATGCGGGAGGCTATTGAAAACGGAGCATTTGAAAAATTCAGGGAAGAACAGACTCTCATACTGCAAAACAATTTTCATGAGGATTAATGTGTGGTCATGTCTTGGATTTTGGAATGTATACCGCGATTCAAGAATAGAATCCAAATACTTGCTGCTATTTATAGAAACAGACAGGTGATTTAAAAATAATATCTTGGCCCTTCTTTACAAAGCCGTTCACGACGAGCCTCGTAATCAGGCATAATCCTGCCCAAAAGCTTCCAGAAATTCTCTGAATGGTTAATATGCTTCAAATGACAAATTTCGTGAGCTACCACATAATCAACAAGTGACATCGGAGCCATAATAATATGCCAATTGAAACGAATTCTTCCTTTCCTGTTACAACTGCCCCAGCGCTTAGTTTGATTAGCTAAGATTATCTCTGGAATGAACACCCTTAATTTCTTTGAATAGACTTTTACTCTATTAACTAAAACCTTTCTTGCATGTCTTTTATACCAATGAGAAAGTATTTCTCTTATTATTTTCATTCTATCCGAATCGTTATTATTACTATTAATACTAACTAAAAATCTTCCACCCTTAACCGCAACCCTTGCCCCGAAAATGTCATTCCCGTGAAAACGGGAATCCAGTTTCTTTGTATCTCTTGTGTTATAAGGATTTAATTTGTTTTTAGATTTTAATACCTTAAGACGCAATTGCCTCCCCAAATACAAGAAAGACTCACCTGTGACAAATTCTCTTTTGGGTAGATATCCTATTGCTTCATTTATGCGTCGTTGTTTATCCAGAATCCATATGGCCTTTGAATGTACCAATTTTGAAAGTAAGTTGAGTGATACTCTTAAAGGCGCCCTTAAAAAAACCCCTTCAAATGGGTCAACAAAGATACTTACGGTTTTTCTTCTTTTACTGCGCTTAACAGAAAAATTTATATTTGTTTTACCAAATGAAATTGTTCCTTTTTCCAGCTTCATCTTGCAAGTCTTACCCTTGCTAAATCCATAATCTTAGCTGTCAGAGTTTCAATTTCCTCAAATTGATAACCTTTTCCTCTTAAGATTCCCTTTATCCGTTTTCTCATCTCACGCTGAATATCGTCCTTATGAAACCAGTCAATTACAGCAAGATTTTCTAACGATTCTATAATGGAGCGCGTCAGTTCTTTATGAGTATCTTTTTTCTCACCATATGGAACAGATGGTTCTCTAACCATGTACCCTTTAAATTTATCCTCTTGTTCATGTGATGAAGCATCTGCAGCAAGAATTTTGTATAAGGCATATTCTGACTCTGACAGCCCCATGTCCTGCGCCTGTTTACCTATATTCCGCA
>JACROP010000099.1 GCA_016214385.1 Nitrospirota bacterium | reverse complement strand
GCGGGAATGAGGTGTCATAGTTTAGCTTATTACCCGTAAAAAGTTCCCCCATTTTTCCCAAAACAATCAACTACCACTTCGTAATAACAGTTTTTGCTTTTCTCTTAAAGACTTATCCTCGGTTATACCCTATTTCTGGGGGAACTCCTGAAGTTCATGCGGGTTCAGATAGGGAAGGCAGCCTCAGATTCTCAGTTCTATCCCTATTCTTGGGGAGTGCTACTATTCTTGATAATACCGCTATTTTTAGTATATCATTAAAATATGTTCGGGATACTTGCAAAAATAATAGGCACAAAAAACGAAAGAGAACTTAAACGTCTCTGGCCCATTGTTGAGCAGATTAATTCCTTTGAGCCACAGATCTCCTCCCTCTCTGATGGAGACCTCAGGGCAAAGACAGATGGGTTCAGAATGAGGCTTGAGAGCGGAGAGCCTCTCGATGAAATCCTTCCAGAGGCATTCGCAGCTGTAAGGGAAGTCTCTAAAAGGATGCTGAAAATGAGGCACTTTGACGTGCAGCTCATTGGCGGCATAGTCCTTCATGAGGGCACGATAGCTGAGATGAAAACTGGTGAGGGTAAGACCCTTGTTGCTACTCTGCCTGTGTATCTCAATGCCTTAACAGGCCACGGCGTTCATGTAGTAACGGTCAATGACTACCTCGCCAAAAGGGATACCCAGTGGATGGGGCCGATTTATCATTTCCTCGGTCTTTCTGTTGGTGTTATTCAGCATGAAGAATCCTTCCTTTACGACCCTTCATACCATGCGGCTGACAGGAGGCTTCACAATTTGAGGCCGGTTACCAGGAAAGAAGCCTACAATGCTGACATAACTTATGGCACAAATAATGAGTTTGGCTTTGACTATCTGAGAGATAACATGAGATATGACATAAATGATTATGTCCAGAGAGAGCTTAATTATGCAATAGTTGACGAAGTTGACAGCATCCTGATAGATGAAGCAAGGACACCTCTTATAATATCAGGGCCCTCTGAGGAATCAACTGACAAGTATTACAGGATAGACAAAATAATCCCCAGGCTTAATAAGGAAGATTACGTTATAGATGAAAAAGCAAGGACAGCTATGCTGACAGAAGAGGGCAATATAAAGGTTGAGAGGTTTTTAGGTGTTGGTAATCTCTATGACCCGTCAAATATTGAGCTTTTGCATCATGTCAATCAGGCTCTCAAGGCCCATACTCTCTTTAAGAGGGATGTTGACTATGTTGTAAAGGACGGAGATGTGATAATAGTTGATGAGTTCACAGGCCGTCTTATGCCTGGAAGGCGCTGGTCTGACGGGCTCCATCAGGCAGTCGAGGCAAAAGAGGCTGTAAAGATTGAGAGTGAAAATCAGACACTTGCCACAATTACCTTTCAGAACTATTTCAGGATGTACAAAAAACTTGCTGGAATGACTGGAACAGCCGACACAGAGGCAGAGGAATTCGGAAAGATTTATAATCTGGATGTTCTCGTAATCCCGACGAATAAACCTATGATAAGGAATGATTACCCTGATGTTGTTTATAAAACCGAGAAGGGCAAATTTAATGCGGTTATTAATGAGATAATTGACTGCCATAAAAAGGGCCAGCCTGTCCTTGTTGGCACCATATCTATAGAGAAATCAGAATTGCTGAGCGCGATGTTAAAAAAGAAGGGTATTCCCCACGCTGTATTAAATGCAAAATATCATGAGAGAGAAGCCGAGATCATTGTTCAGGCAGGCAGTAGCCATTCAATTACCATAGCTACCAATATGGCAGGAAGAGGCACTGATATTATCCTTGGAGGAAACCCTCAAGGTATTGCAAAAGATATTTTAAAAGACAAAGCTGAATATGCAGAGAAAGAATTTGAGGAGGCTCTGGCAAAAGCCCATGACCTGTGCGCAAAAGATAGGGAGAAAGTTATTTCCTCAGGAGGAGTTCACATCCTTGGAACAGAAAGGCATGAAGCCAGGAGAATAGACAACCAGCTTAGAGGCCGTTCTGGCAGGCAGGGCGACCCCGGCACCTCAAAATTTTATTTATCTCTTGAAGACGACCTGATGAGGATTTTTGGTTCAGATAGGATTGCAGGGCTTATGGGAAAACTCGGCATGGAAGAATCTGTCCCGATCGAACACCGACTGATCACAAGGGCTATTGAGAATGCCCAGAAAAAAGTGGAGGCCCACAACTTCGACATAAGAAAGCATCTCATCGAGTATGACGATGTGATGAACAAACAGAGGACCGAGATTTATTCCTTCAGGAGGGAAGTACTCAGTAGTGATGGGCTCAAAGACAGGGTTTTAGAGATGGCCGAAGATGTGGTTGATGAGGTCTTGTCCGTTTACTGCCCTGAAGACAAACACCCTGAGGAATGGGACATAAAAGGCATAAAGGATGCTCTTTACAGGCAGTTCTCCATAGATATGGGGATTGAGGTGCGTGGTTTCGAAAAGTTCCGGCAGGAGATATTAGATGCTGTAAAGGGGGCTTATGAAGCCAAGGAGATTGAGATAGGAAGTGACACATTAAGGTATTTAGAGAAGGTAGTTGTCCTGCAGGTGGTTGATTCTCAGTGGAAGGACCACCTTTTAGCAATGGACCATCTAAAGGAGGGCATAGGGCTCAGGGGTTATGGCCAGAGAGACCCTCTTGTTGAGTATAAGAGGGAGGCTTTTGAAATGTTCTCTGAGATGAGTGGAAGGATCGCTTCAGAGGTTGCCAGCCGGCTTTTCAAAATCCAGATTGCAAGGGAAGAAGAAGTTGAAAAAAAGATAGCCTTAAGACCTCATAAAGTTCAATACAACAGGGGAGATGGCGGGGAGAGGCCACAACCAGTTGTCAAAGGTAAAAAAGTTGGAAGAAATGAGCCCTGTCCCTGTGGTAGCGGTAAGAAGTATAAGAAATGTTGTGGCCTGAATGCGTAATGTACTTCTTATAGATAAAGGAAGGTCTTCAGTATATAATTTTGAGCGTCCCCTTGAAGATGCAGGTTATTTTCTTACCAAAGCGCGGAGCACTAAAGAGGCTTTGTCTTACCTTAAAAAAGGCAATATTGACCTGATTATAATTGACAGAATTTTTTCGTCCTGCGCTAACGACTTCAAAGAATTTCGTAGACTTACAAAAGACATACCGAAAATAGTTTTTTCAAGCAGTAAGACCTTCAGGGGCATGGGGGTGTGGGTAAAAGATAGACTTACAGCGCCTGTTTATGAGCCTCTGTCTTTTAAAGAACTTGAATATCAGCTCGGAAAACTTATAGAAGAAAAATCGATAAGGGAAGAAAGTCAGAGATTGGAGACTGAACTGCGGTTACAGAAAAAGGAGCTCAGTTTTTTTGAAGAGATCAGCAAGACCCTGACATCGGCCCTGGAACTTAAAGATATCCTGAATACAATTATGGAAAAGACAAAGATGATGACCAAGGCTGAGGCATGGTCCATCCTCCTCGTTGACGAGGAGACAGGCGAGCTCGTCTTTGAGAAGATAAGCGGCAAAGAGGCCAGGAAGATACAGAAGTTCAGGCTGAAGATGGGCGAGGGGATTGCCGGCTGGGTTGCAAAGGAGGGGATTCCTATAGTGGTGCCTGATGTATCCAATGACCCTCGCTTCTCTTGTAAGGTCGACAGGTCTATTCATTTCAGGACAAAATCTCTGATGTGTGTCCCGATAAAGAGTAAAAATAAGACCCTCGGTGTCATTGAGGTGGTTAATAAGACCACAGGCGAGCCTTTTACAAAAGCAGACCTCGACCTTCTATTGAAACTCGTTGACCATGCAGCAGTCGCTATTGAAAGGGCATCCCTTTATCAGAAAATGACAGAGATGGCTATTACCGATGACCTGACAAAACTGTTTAACCTCCGTTATCTGAACCGCACAATTGAAACGGAGATAGAGCGCTCAAACCGTTACGGTTCGTCTGTTTCTACTATTTTCATGGACCTCGATTATTTCAAGAATGTGAACGACCAGCACGGCCATATTGCTGGAAGCAAGGTCCTTGTTGAGACTGCCCAGTTACTCCTCAGAGGTCTCAGGACTGTAGATATTGTGGCCAGATATGGAGGGGACGAATTTGTAATAGTCCTGCCCCAGACATCTCCGAGGTCGGCTTTTCAGATAGCGGAAAGGCTCAGGAAGGCTATTGAACAGCATGTCTTTCTGAAAAAAGAGGGGTATCCTCTTAAACTCACAGCAAGCTTCGGGATTGCGTCCTATCCTGAGAATGCAAAAAGCAAAGATGAACTTATTCACCTTGCAGACGAAGCCATGTATAAGGTGAAATATGCAACCAGAAATGGCGTGTATGCCATAGCGACTGGTTAGCCCAAAAGAGACATGGAGCAGGTAGTTTCAGAATTTCTATAATCGACAGATTATTTATATTCTGTTTTAACTTTTTAGTTTTAATGTTTTTTGTCAATTCCATAATGTCTTTTTTATAAGGTGTCGTATATCCCGAAGCATCGGGATTCCCCTACCTGCTCCATGTGATTTGTCAGGAATAGGTTTATTGGTATTACTAAATTTTAAAGCTTGGGGTTAGCCGCGGGGATGGTATTGTTTGTGAATCTTTCTGAGTCTTTCAGAAGTCACCTTCGTATATATCTGTGTGGTAGAAATATCAGCATGGCCAAGCATTTTCTGTACGGCCCGCAGGTCAGCGCCCCCCTCAAGTAGATGGCTTGCAAAGCAATGTCTGAGAGTATGGGGTGAAATACCTGAAGGCATGTCCTGAGCGGACATGCCGAAGGATAACTCTTTTGCATAAGAGACGATAATTTGCCACAACCTCTGCCTTGTCATTTGTTTACCGCCCTGCGATAGAAACAGGATGGACGAGTCCCTATCCCTGAGGAGTTTGGGCCTTGCTTCATCAATATATTTCTTCACAGCCGCCAGGGCGTTTTCATTGATTGGCACAATCCTTTCTTTTGAACCCTTTCCTGTAATTGTTAAAAAGCCTGCCTCAAAATTTATGTCCCCCGGGCGTAAGTTTATTATCTCACTTGCCCTTAGTCCTGAGGAATAAAGCAGCTCAAGGATTGCGTTGTCCCTCAAACAGTGAACAGTGAACCGTGAACTGTGAACTGTTGTGAGAGGCATTCTTATTAGAGAGAAGACCTCGTCTATTCTTAATGTCTTTGGCAGCCTTTTCCATCCTTTAGGGGTTTGCAGATTCTCCGAAGGGTCCTCATCAATTATACCTTCAGAAAGCATGAAGCGACATAGCCCCCTTATTGTAGAGATGCTTCTTGTTATAGTTGGCGTCTGATTGCCGGAGTCTCTGAGATGGTTGAGATATGCAGTAATATCTGTTCTTGCAAAATCAGTAAGCCCTTTGCCAATACCTTTGAGATAGTTTTTGAATTTTTTAAGGTCTCTTTTATATGCCTCGAGTGTGTTTCTGGAAAGCCCTTTTTCTACTGTTAGATAATTATTGAATCTTTCGATTATGTCTGTCATTAAGAAGATTTTAATTCTTTAATCTAAATAATGCAATTGAACATGCGGTTTAAAATGCAATATTCAAATCAGGTTATAGTAAAGCGTTGGATTCCCATCTTAAAAGAGTATGAGAGGACCAAGGCTAAGATTAATCCGCGACCCTTTAAATTCGTAAAAAACCTATGTGATGCACACCACATATCGAGGAAAGAACTTGGTCGCTATTATCGCAAATGGATTCAAGACAATAAAATGGATGAGGCTCTTTTGCCCAGTAAGAGAGGCGTACGCCCAGGCTCATATTGATGTTTCGAAACTCCCCAAAGATATTCGATGTTCTTTTAAAAGCAAAGAGCTTTATATGGGCGCGGTTTGTGATGATTGCACGAGGCTGACCTATGCTGAAATACTTAAAGATAAAAAAGCCTCTACTCTTACATACTTTATGGAGCACTATCAAAATAGTGCTCCTTTTATGGCTCGCTCTCTATCCTGGTTTAAGCAAATATACAATTTTGAGTTTGAAGTTGTGATGTCTGATAATGGAGCTGAGTTTAAGGGGACTCTCGACAGGGAACATCCCTTTGAAACCATGTGCAGCGAACTGGGGATAAAGCACATATACACTAAACCCTATAGACCTCAAACCAATGGCAAAATAGAAGCCTTCTGGAAGATAATTAAGAATGAATTCTTTTATGGAGCACTTTTTCAGAAAGTGCTCCATTTACCCTAATTCATTTGAATCTGAGGGAAGATCTGATTATGAACCTTGGGAACTTTTTATTTGAATTTAATCATCTGAGAAAACACGGCGGATTGAATTATGAGACACCTTTTGATAAACTGCAAAAGGTTACCGAATTATTGAGATAGTACAACAGGTACATTATCTGAAAGGGCAGAAGTGGGAGATTGAAATTGTGGAAGGGAAGAAATAAATCATGACTGTACAGCGTCCTCACATCATTGTAATTGCAGGCCCTAACGGCGCCGGGAAATCGACAACCGCTCCCTCTCTGCTGAAGGGTACACTTAAGGTAACTGAGTTTGTTAACGCAGACTTGATTGCTCAAGGTCTATCGGGATTTCAACCTGAGGGTGCAGTTTTTCATGCAGGACGTGTGATGCTTGAGCGCATACATTATCTTGCAAGAAAGCGTGTTGATTTTGCTTTTGAAACGACGTTGGCCAGTAAAACTTTTGCTCCATGGATCAAAGATTTACGTAAAACAGGTTACGCTTTCCATCTGGTTTTTTTATGGCTACCGAATATCTCATTGTCATTGCAGGCCCAATAGGAGAGCCAAAATTGATAACTTACAATGATCAAAAACGGGGCTTAGTTGTAAACAATTCAGTTATTTGGCATAATATTGAAGAGAAATATGGCAGTAAAGAAAGAACATAAAGACAAAATCACAGAAGCGTTTGCTGACCCGGAGAAGATTACCCGAGCTCTGGCTCAGGGTGTTCGTGATGCTTTATTAAAGCACAAGCAGGCCGGTAATCCTATTGTTATCTGGCGTGACGGAAAAATTGTCTGGATTAAGCCAGAAGAGATACCTGTACAAAAATAAGGTTAACACTTCTTCTCCTTCTCAACCTTCTCCGATGTGCAGAAGCTTGCTTCTCGTTGAGCAAATGCTTGAACTGCACAAAAAGAAAACCTCCCTTCCTCCATCAGCAGAGCGTGATAAAATAGAGCTATTCATGCTCTATGATGAATATATAATGGAAGGACCATACATATGCATAAAGAATAACGAGCCGAGGGATTGCTGGAGGATAAAGGCATCTGGTATCGTGAATATCAAGCCTATAACTGATGGCACAGTCACATACACACCGATACAGGGTGGGGGCTCAGTTACACCAACAGAGAACCTCCAGAATGGAAAATACAGGACAAGGTATACAACAGGCCCTCAACCTGCTGTAAACAGGATAGATGCCCTTGGAGAGGCAACTGTAGAGGTGCCAGAGGTCTTCTATGATCCATTCACAGGGGAGGCAATAACAGAGGACTACGAAACCCCATATTGCCCTTAAGGACAGTTACATTACAATCAGGGCAGAAGGTCTTATTCAATAAAGACACAAAAGAGCCTGTAAAGAGCAGTCCTTCAAAGGCAATTTATACTGTCTATGGAGTAGATATAAAACTCACAGTCGAACCCCCTATCGTAGTCCTCGATGAAGAAGGCTATTCGAGAGCGGATACTACACTCAGATATACAATCCTCCCTTCAGAATACAATGCCATCATAGCAGATATAGACCTTTATGCGATAGACGACAGTGGCAATGAAGAATGGGCAGGGTATTTAATAGGGGATAAGACACAGGGAGAAGGCACAGGGGTGTTTGTAGCAGGCTCGTATTTTGACATCAACATGAAATACGAGGCAGAGGCAGTGCTTAATAGAGGAACGGATGTGGAGATAAAGAGTGGTGTTGAGATAAAGACCCTTTTTGGAACGAAGATTAAAAGAACAGAAATCCCAATCGCACAGATTCGTGTGCTTAATGATAACGAAGAAGTGATTAATCCTTCTGAGGGTGATGAAATAAAGTTCAGTGATGGGAGCAAAGAGAAGAAGAGATATCATATAGAGCTAAAATCGAGAGTTCTCACAGAGAAATGCGATAATCTCACAGGAAAGATCAGGGTAATGGATATAGATGGAAAAACAATAACCCTTGAAATAGATGGGCAGACAATAAAACCTCAGGATGCAGGATATTTCCCTGCCGAATATA
>JACROP010000098.1 GCA_016214385.1 Nitrospirota bacterium | reverse complement strand
TTCAGGTGTGTAGGCCATGAGCTTTTTCCATACATCAGGGGAAGTAGTAAGTTCCTCGTAGTAGGACATCCTGTCAATTGCTTCAAGGAATGGCTTCATATTGGCCTTAAGCCACTGCCAGTCCTGAGGTGTGAGGTCAAGAAGCTTTACATCCCTTCCGCTATATCCCTGAATAGGGCCGCGGAAATATATGGTGCCTCCGACCATTCCTACACATGGCCTGTACCCGAGGATATTCCGGGGATTTCTCGGATTTACTCCGCAGACAACAGCAATGCCGCCTGCCTTGAATTCAGCAAAGGAATCACCTACATCCCTGAAATACCATGATTGTGGTGGGTCGAACCTCGGATTGTGCTTTGTCATTGTGTCGCACCTTGCACCACCGCCTCCCTGGACATAAAGGATTCCCTGTGCAGCAGCATTAAATGCACCATTTGTTACATCGCCCAGAACAGTTATCTTTGCACCACAGTTGAGCCAGCCAACATCATCAGAGGCGCTTCCCTTTACAACTATCTCAGTGCCAAACATGCCCATACTTCCGAGCCTCTGCCCAACAGGTCCTTCAACTGTAATTAATAGACTCTCAGCCCTTGGCCAGATGCGTCCTCCAATGCCATGCTGTCCGTCAGATATTATATGGAGTTCCCTTGCGCCATCCCGGACAGCCTGCTGAATCTGCTCCTCGAGGATACGGGAGGGTACTCTATTGCCGTCAATGTTGCCATATATGGTAATGACCTTACTTAGTGACGAGTGACGAGTAACGAGTGACGAGTCTTTGCCTGTCTTCTTTTTACTCGTTACTATCGACTTGTTACTTGTCACTGTCTTTTTAGCACGCATAGCTTATCTCAAGCCTCTCTGCCATTGCTTTATCATCTATGCTCAGGCCATCTGACATGCCTATCGGCAGTTGTGTGCTTCTTCCCATAGGCGCGAATATTTTTCTAAGTTCCACATCTGCTGACTTGAAGACCTCAACCACACGCTCAGCAACTTTATCAGGGTCAAGTCTCCTGTAAAGTTTAGGATCCTGTGTAGTGATACCTCTGGGACACCTGCCAGTATTGCAGAGATTACATCTGTTATACTCATCTCCAAAACAATCTGCTGTTGCCTGCATTATGTATTTACCTGTATCCACAGCAGATGCGCCAAGCATGATAAGGGCTGCTGCATTTGCTGCAAGATTTCCCTTCTTTCCCACGCCGCCTGCTGCTATCAAAGGCAATTCATTCTGCTTCCCCTGCCTCACAAGGTCAAGGTAACACTCCCTGATGTTAGAGGCAATTGGATGACCCATTTTATCCATGGACACGTTGTAGGCTGCGCCTGTGCCTCCGTCCTCTCCATCAATACACAGGGCCGCTGCATAAGGATTTCGGGCAAGGTTGTTCAATACAGCCCTCGCTGTTTTTGTCCCTGATATCTTTGGATAAACAGGAACCCTGAAGCCCCATGCCATTGACATGGACTGTATCATCTTGGCAACTGCCTCTTCGATGGAGTATTTGGTCTGGTGCGTCGGAGGTGATGCAAGGTCCACATACATGGGAACACCCCTTATATTTGCTATAAGCTTCAAAACCTTGTAAGACATCAAGAGCCCGCCATCTCCAGGCTTTGCGCCCTGACCATATTTAATTTCGATGGCTGCAGGGTCTTCAACCATATGAGGCAGTGCATGGATAATCTCATCCCAGCCAAAATAACCTGAGGCGATCTGGATGATGAAATACTTCAGGAATTTTGACTTCAGGAGCCTTGGAGGCATGCCACCCTCACCGGAGCACATAACAACCGGTAGTCCTTCAACCTCATTTAGATATGTAATTCCCATGGCAAGCCCTTCCCACATAGGGGGTGAAAGGGCACCCACAGACATGCTTCCTATTCTAATGGGATATATCTCACGAACAGGCGGTATAAAGCCTCCTTCTCGGAATCGAGTCGTACCGACTTTATCAAGAATTAGCTTGCCATCTCTGGCCTTTAGAGGGAGCTGCTCGGGTGGAAGAATCCTTCCAAGCAGTGTGTGAATATGGAACTCATGACGCCCTGCATCGAGCGCAGGGTCGGTCAGCATTGATATCCTCGTGAACTTTAACCTATCGAGGGTAGAAACCGAAGGGTCATTCCTCCTGCCACCCCTCTTATATGGCTCTCCACCTTTGTTTTTGTAATGCAGAAATTTGTGCTGCGGATTATATTCAGGCTCTATTGCCTCATTTGGGCAGACAAGAGTGCATGTGCCACAGCCTGTACAATACCTTTCGATGTCTGTAACCTGCTCAACAACATTGACAATCCTTCTGACTGCCGTGGGTTCAGGTATCGGCCCTTCGGACTGGACAAAGCGCTGAACCTTTACAGTCGGCTCAATTGCCTTAACAGGGCATACTGCTGTGCAGCTGCCGCACCTCTTACACCTGTCATCCCTCCAGTGGATTATATAGGGGAATTCCTTTAATGTTAGTTGATGGTTATGGTCTAATCTTATCCCTGCTGCTGGTTCCATACTTTCACCTCCCTTGCCCCTGGTGAAACGATTACCATGTCATATTTCATGGGGAATATGTCTTTTCCCCTGTCTCTTTTTGGTATTGCCCTATCAAGGCCACATTCTTCAGACACAAGTACATATTTGCCCTTTACCCCACCCACAACACCAGGCCTTAGTTTTTTTGAGTCCTGAACCATAAAGCATGTCCCATCCGGTGTAAAACCAATAACACAGTTTGGCCCATCTATGCAGAGGGGGCGAATAGATTTTTTAATGAGCCTTAAAGCTTCCCTGTCATCACGCCCCTCTATCTCAGAGTCTTTAAGCGGTGTTATAACATCCTTATAATATGTAATGGGATAACCCAATTGCCTGCATGTGTAATGAAGGATATGAGTGAAAACCTCACTGTCACTGTTATAGCCCATATACCCTGGGAATCCTCTGCTTGTTAAATATTCTCTTATCGGGACAAAGGCTGTGTTCTCTCCATTTGTCATTGAGCTGTAACCCTGGATAAAGAAAGGATGGCAGGCATAGAGATAAATCTGATAATTTGTATTCTGCCTTCCCTGGGCGAGGATGATTTTAGCCTTAAGAGGGTTTTTGTCCAGGCCAAAAAACTCGGCAAGCTGAAGTGGATCGCCTACCTCTTTTAATGTAATAACATCGGGATAGAAAGAGAAGACAAAGACAGAGCCGTCTGCTTCCCCCATCTTTCGAAGGGTCAGTCTGATATTCATCAGGAGGTCTTCTTTTTCCTGCCTTGATTTGTTTTTATAGCGTGCAGGATAATCGTAAACCCTTGCAAAATAATAGTCACGAGGAATCACACCATTAACCTTTTTTATTTTTGGCGTCCATTCATGTTTGAGCTTGAATCTTTGTTTATCCATGAATTCATCAAGTATTCCTATGCCCTTTTTAGAGCAGATACCTGAGAGTATTGGATATCCCTTTAATTTTTCAAATTCTCCGCCCAGGTCCTTCAAGACCAATCCCATACCGGAGCCATCATGCCCCTCCTTCATGGTCTCCAGTGCCCATATATTTTCCATCACTGAAAAATAATCACTCGATGTGATAGCAACCAGACGGCACATATATTATTATTTGCTCCTTCCTGATTCGTCCCACAAACTTAATGCGTGTTAAAAAAACCTGATATCCTCAGGTATTTAGACGCGTTAAATCCGGTAATCGTTTATGCCGTATAAACGCATATTATACTATAACTTAACCTTCCCATATGTCAAATGTCTTGCCTGGGGGTGTCTCTATATTTATCTAACTCATTCAAAGACTTAGATGAGGTTAAAGGGTTGATTGCTGGCAAGCAGGATTTAACATAATTAGCCCTACCTTTTAGCTAATATAAGCTGTTATAATTGTGGACGCCATGATAATCCAGAGGTCAATCTTAAAAGAGCTTCTGATAAATTTCTCCCTTATACTTTTTCTCCTGACTTTTATGCTTTTTATGGAAAAACTCCTGAGGCTTACCAGGCTTGTAATGGGCAAGGGAGCAGGCCTCTTAGATATACTTAAAATCTTCATCTATCTCCAGCCCTCTATTCTGCTCCTCACAATCCCGATGGCAATTCTAATATCAGTGTTTCTCACCTATGGCAGGATGATGGCAGACAGCGAAATGGTTGTCCTTAAAGGAAGCGGCATGAGTTTCTGGGCTATTTCAAAACCTGCCTTTATCATTTCCCTTGCCGGGTTTTTAATTTCTATTACCTTCAGCCTGTATCTGCTTCCAAAAAGCGTGCAGTCTTTCAGACAGGCCATCTTTGAAGTAGTAGCCAGAAAAGCAGCAATGGTCTTAGAAGAGGGGACGTTTTCAACGGCCTTTAAAGGCACTGTCATTTTTATTAAAGAAATACCATCACAGGATAAACTAAAGGGAATCTTCATATACAAGGAGGAAGACTCATCCGGAGGAGAGCAGGACAGGAAAGAACCTATTGTAATCGTTGCAAAAGAAGGAACTCTGCTGTCCAGGCCTCAGGAGAGCTTGATAGAATTAAGTATGACAGACGGGATAATGCACACATTTGGAAAAAAGACCTCATCTGAGGTTACTTTTTCAAGATACAATCTTGTATTAATGTTCACGCCAGAGCCTTCAAAGGAGAAAAAGGTCAGTGAAATGGAAATTATTGAACTCTGGATGGGGCGGAAGGACAATGTCTTATGGAATGTTGAGTTGCACAGGAGATTTGCCATACCCTTTGCATGCCTGATTTTTGGTTTTCTTGGCCCTGCCCTTTCACTCAAAACAGGCAAGACAGGCCGCCTCGGCGGATTTTCTCTGGGTTTATTCACCCTTGTGCTGTATTATCTCATGCTCATCTTAGGGGAAGGCCTTGCAAAAGCAGGAAAGGTCCCGGCCTCTGTCAGCGTGTGGGGGCCGAATTTATTCTTTGGCGTAGTGGCTTTTTTGTCCTTCTTCAGGGCACATTCCGAGAGGCCGCTGTTAAGTCGGAAGTCATGAGACTCCTGAGAAGATATTTTTTAAAAGAATTCTTTAAGTTTTTTATCCTGAGCCTCCTGTCCCTTACAGTAGTCTTTCTGCTTGTAGAGTTTTTTGACAAGGTAGATGAATTCTATCCCAGAAGACCGCCTATTTATTTAGTGATATGGTATCTCCTCCTTCTTGCGCCCAAGTTCTTGCTTTTTGCCTCTCCAATGGCAGCTTTACTTTCAATCCTTCTCATCCTCGGCATGGCGACAAAGTGGAAAGAGATTGTCGCAATCAAGGCATCAGGGGGAAGCCTGAAAAAACTCTTCTCCTCTTTTCTTATCTTGGGTATAGTTGTAACTTTTGCAACGTTAATCCTCGGCGAGACAATAGCACCCATGGCAAGCAGAAAGGCATCTTACATAAGAAATGTAAAAATTTTGAAAAAGACGCCGAAAAGCACATTTAAAGAAGGAGCCCTGTGGCTGATAGGGCTTGACAGCAGTTTAATCCACATAAAGGCATTCGCAGGCGATGAAGAGAGGGCATCGGAGGTAAGTATATTTAGATTTGGCAAGGACTTCAGAATAAAGCAAAGAATAGAGGCAAGCGAGGCTGTCTGGACAGGAGAAAAATGGATACTCAATGATGTAATTATCTTTGATTTGAACAGCGGCAATACAACAAAACACAAATCTCTCCCATTCCCTTTTCTTGAAGAACCAAAAATATTTAAAGAGGAATTGAAAAAGCAAGATGAGATGAACTTTATCGAGCTGTATAGCTACTATAAAAGACTCGAAAGTGCTGGCTTTAAAAATTTAAGATATCTCGTTGACTTATACGGGAAACTTGCCTATCCCACAATTAATTTCGTCATGTTCATCTTCGGCGTAGCCCTGGCCCTGAGTGGTACAGGCACAGGAGGAGGGTTGAGGGCTGCTGGCCTGGGCATTGCCATAAGTCTTCTTTACTGGCTTATTTACTCCATAAGCATGTCCCTCGGTTACGCAGGAAAACTCCCGCCATGGTTCGCACCCTGGGTCGGGCCTGTTGTATTCGGGGCAGCAGGAATCTACACCTTTTCAAAAATCAGAGAATGAGTCTAAAGTTGGTTCTTCCGCAAAAAAGTTGAAAAAACGTATAAATAACCACAGAGGCACTGAGAATATGTTTCTTTTTAAAACCACAAAGAACACGAAGTTCACGAAGAGATAATAAATTAAAAACTTAGTGTTCTTCGTGCTCTTCGTGGTGGTCATATTTTAGTTTTTTCTCTGTGTCTCAGTGTCTCTGTGGTTTTCTTAATGCTTTTTTAGATTAACCCTTAGAGGAAACTTCCTTCATTATATTTACACCCGAGCTTGTGCCTATTCTTGTTGCTCCTGCTTCAACAAAAGACAGGACATCTCTGAGGGTTTTTATACCGCCAGATGCCTTTATACCTACCTTTCCACCCGTTGCCTCTTTTATCATGGCAACATCTCCAACCACTGCGCCGGCAGGCCCAAAACCAGTAGAGGTCTTTATAAATTCTGCGCCTGCATCCATCGCAATCAGAGAGGCCCTTATCTTCTCATCATCCGTGAGATAGCATGTCTCTATTATTATCTTATGCACGATGTGTGGTGTGGCTATCACGAGGTTTGAAATCTCTCTTCTTACAGAATCCCAGTGCCCTGCCCTGGCCTCGCCTATGTTTATAACCATATCAAGCTCGTCTGCTCCATCAAGCACAGCCTCCATTGCCTCAAACACCTTTGCCTTTAAGGATATGGCCCCGAGTGGAAAGCCCACAACAGTACAGACTTTTACTCCTGATCCCTTAAGGAGTTTCTTCACAAAAGGCACAAAACATGGATTTACACATACAGCATGGAAACTATGTTTAATAGCCTCACGGCACAGAGCCTCTATGTCCTTCTCAGTAGCATCAGGCCTGAGAAGGGTATGGTCAATGAGTCTGGCAATCTCAAGCATATTATTAGTTCCCGAATCCAGCAGTAAGAGTTGTCATTCCGAGCCCTTCGCTCACTGTCATTCCGAGCGGAGCGAGGAATCTTATGAGCCCTCCATCAGGCAAAACAAAGATCCTCTGCGGGTTCAAGTTACAAACTTGAACCCGCAAAACACTTCGCTCAGGGTAAACTCCGCGAAGCAATCTCACCTTTTGTAAAGAGATTGCCATGCACCCTTCGGGTGCTCGCAATGACAGATAATTTAGGTCAGCGGCATAGTTATCGCTGGATTTGGGTATTTATAAATTCTACTTGTCATATTCCCCCCATATAGAAGGGCCCATTGCACGTTTTTCCTTCAGGTAGCCGTCAACCTCTTTTCTGTAAGCCTTATGAAGCGTCATGGTAATCTTACCTGGTTTTGTGCCTATCTTTTTATCATCAACCTCAGCCACCGGCATTACCTCCATAGTAGTGTTTGAAATAAAGACCTCCTCAGCGCTGTAAATGTCCTCTGGCGTAAACTTTCCCTCTTTTATCCTGAATCCCATGCCTTCTGCTATATTAAGGATTGTCATTCTGGTTATCCCATCCAGAATCCCAACATCCAATTCAGGCGTGCAGATGATGCTGTTTTTTACAAAAAAAATGTTTGTTATCGTGCCCTCTGCAACATGCCCCCTGTAATTCAGCATAATGGCCTCATAAGCCCCTTTGTTCTTTGCCTCAATCTTTGCGAGGATATTGTTTAAAAAATTAAGGGACTTTATCATGGGGTTGAGGGCATCTTTAAAATTGCGCCTTACAGAAACAATCGCAATCTTTATCCCCTTCTCGTAATACTGTATGGGATATTCCTTGAAAGCCTCGGAAACTATTACAAAGGTGGGGTTGGGGCAGAGTTCAGGGTCAAGCCCGATGGGGCCTGGCCCCCTTGAGATGGTTATCCTCACATATGCATCGCTGTGGCTATTGGCCTTCATTGTCTCATAAATCGCTGCCTTTATCTCATCAAAGTTCTTGGGGATTGTAAGGCCAATCATGGATGCTGAACGGAAGAGCCTCTCTATGTGCTCATCGAGCTTAAAGACTATGCCCTGATAGGCCCTCAGGGTCTCATAAATGCCATCGCCATAGAGAAAACCGTGGTCAAAAACAGAAACCCTGGCCTCAGCCCTCGGCACCAGTCTGTCATTTAAATAAATCATATATGGAGTTTACCATGTATCAGCCTGTCAGGCAAACACCCCCCTCCCATGCAGTCTCAAAACTTGACACTTTAGGATATACCTGCTAAAAAGTATATTATGGATATGGAAAATGTCGTGCTCCATTATAAAAATGGAAAGATTTTAAAAGGCCAGTTAAAAGATTTCTCACAGAAAGCCGAAGCAATAAGCTTCAAAATGTCCGGGTCTAATAAAAGTTCCAGTATAAAGGTCTCTGATCTGAAGGCAATCTTTTTTGTAAAAACTTTTGAGGGCAATGCTAAACACAGGGAGAGAAAACTTTACAGCACCCGCAACGCCCACATGAAAAAAATCTATGTTAAGTTTAAAGATGGAGAGTCTCTCGCAGGTTATCTTGAGGGGCCAATACCATGGGATAAAGGCTTTTTCCTGTCAGGCAAAGAACCAGAACTTAAAGGCTTTTTCTTAATACCTGCCGATGAAGGCTCCAATAACTTAAAGATATTTGTTGTTCACTCCTCCATCGAAGACGTTGCAGTTCTCTCCTGAAAATACCAGCAATTCTCGGCGCTTCCCCCTTTTTGGCTGTTCCCCCAAATCCCGATTTAGAAAATGCTTTTTCCTTATAACTCCCCTCCCTCACCCTCACCCTCACCCTTTCCCATCAAGGGAGAGGGAATTTCAAGGAAATTCTATCTCTGTTTTTGGGTGTTCCTTTTTAGCTTGACAAAATAATTAATACTTGGTATATGTTCATACTATGAACAAGCTTGAGCCTGACAAAGACATCACACGGAGGCTCCTTGAGGAGCTCACCAGAGAATCCACCATCACACAGCGGACCCTTTCAAGCCGCCTTGACATAGCCCTCGGTTTAGTAAATGCATATATAAAGAGGCTGGCCAGAAAAGGCTATATAAAAGTCACCACCATTCCAAAAAACAGAGTTAAATATATACTCACTCCGAAGGGCTTTGCAGAGAAGGTTAAGCTTACCTATGAGTATATGCATTATTCAATAAACTACTTTAATGATGTGCGACAAAAAATCGATGGCATTTATAAGCAGATGATAGATTCAGGCGTGAAGAGTGTTCTCTTCTGGGGCGACGGGGAAATCGCCGAGCTGTGCTATATCTCCATGAGGGGGACGCCTCTTACCTTAATCGGTGTAATAAATGGTAATGGGGTTGAAAAGGGTTTCTTCGGCCATAATGTATATCCTATGGGGGATCTCAAAGACCTGAGTTATGATGCCATATTGATTACATCCCTCGATGAAAAAGAGATACAGAGGATAAAAGCCATTGGGTTTGACGGGAAAAAAGTTTATTCCCTTTAAAAGTTTATCCTGAGCGTAGCGAGGAACAATGGATACTACAGCCTCTACAGATTTTCGATGGGAGCGCAATATTGAGTGTTTTGAAAATCAAAGGAGTTGTAAGGCTTTTAAGTTCAGAGCCTGGAGAACCAGAACCTATTCCTGACGAACAGATAATTTCTTTAAAAAGACTTTTAGAAAGCAAAGAAGCCCTTGACCCCTATCCCTATCTTAAGGAAGGCCAGAGGGTCAGGATAAAAAATGGTCCACTTGCTGGTGTGGAAGGAATCCTCGTTGAGAAGTTAGGACAGCATATGCTCGTGCTTTCTGTGGATATTTTACGCCAGGGAGTAGCCGTAAAGATAGAAGCATCAAATGTTGAAACAGTTTAAAGTTAGAAGTTGAAAGTTAAAAGTTGAAACTCATAACTCTTAACTCATAACTCTAAACTCAATTGAGCCCTTGTAGGTTACCTACAATGTAACTGAAAGGGCGGAGCAGTGCAAAAACATGAAAATCTTAGTGGAAAAGATGAAGGCAGAGGTTCGATGAAGGCGATAATCCTCGCAGGCGGCAGCGGCACAAGGCTTTGGCCCCTGTCAAGAAAGAATTACCCGAAACAGTTTCTGAAGCTGAACAGCGGGCATTCTCTTTTACAGCAGACAATCATTAGACTTCTGCGGGCGGTGCCTGCTGAAGATATTATTCTGATGACGAACAGTGATTACAAATTCCACGTTCTATCAGACTTAAATTCTTTGTCTTTACCTTTGCCTATACATAATATTATCCTTGAGCCTGTTTCCAGAAATACAGCCCCTGCAATAGCACTTGGGATTAAATACTGCCTGGATAAATTAGACTGCAACGAAGAAGATGTAGTTTTCATCTCCCCTTCTGACCACATAATCAAGCCTGTTGATAAATTCATTAGATATTTAAAACAGGCGGAGGAGATCGCAAAGAAAGGTTATATAGTTACCTTCGGGATAAGACCCGACCGACCTGAGACGGGATACGGATACATTAAAGTGAGAAGTGAGAAGTCAGAAGTCAGAAGTCAGAAGTTTTTAGAAGTAGAGAGATTTGTAGAAAAGCCTGATGTTAAGACAGCTGCAAGATATGTAAGCAGAGGTAATTATTACTGGAACTCAGGGATGTTTGCATTCAGCATAGGCACGATGATAAAAGAATTCAAAAGATATGTTCCCGAAATAACTAAAATTGCATCTATGAATTTTAATGAGATGGCTGCAAGCTTCAATCAGATGCCTGAGATATCCATAGATTATGCTGTAATGGAAAAATCAGATAAAGTTGTGACACTGCCGCTTGATTTGTACTGGAACGACATAGGCTCATGGGATTCATTGTATGATATTTTTGATAAGGATAAGATGGGGAATATTAAGAAAGGCGACATTGTCGCGATAGATACCCAAAAGACAATGATACTTGGCAATAAGAGGCATATATCAACCATAGGAATAGAAGATTGTCTTGTAGTTGAGACAGAAGATGCCATACTTATTGCAAAAAGGGGAGAGGCGCAGAAAGTAAGGGATGTCGTAAATAAACTTAAAAAGGACAACAGGAAAGAGGCAGATGAACATGTCATGACATATAGACCCTGGGGAAGTTACACAGTGCTTGAAGTGGGACCCAGCTACAAGATAAAAAGACTAACGGTAAACCCTCGGGAGAGACTGAGCCTTCAGATGCATCACCGCAGGTCAGAGCACTGGGTGGTTGTAAAAGGAACCGCAAAAGTGACAATAGGTGACAGGGAGCTATTAATCCGTGAAAACGAATCTGCATATGTTCCGAAGTCAACGCTCCACAGACTTGAAAACCCTGGCAATGACCTTCTTGAAATAATTGAGGTTCAGAACGGAGATTATGTTGGAGAGGATGACATAGCGAGGTTTGATGACAAGTATGGAAGACAGGTTAAAAAAACAATATTTAAGGAGAAAAAATTGTGAAAAGGGCTTTTATTACAGGGATAACAGGGCAGGATGGTTCTTATCTGACTGAACTGCTTTTGTCAAAGGGCTATGAGGTTCACGGACTCATCCGCAGGGCAAGCACATTCAATACAGGGAGGATAGACCATATTTATACAGACCCGCATATCCCCGGGACAAATCTCTTCCTCCACTATGGAGACCTTTCTGATGCAGGCCAGCTTACAAATATTATCTATAATATCAAGCCTGATGAAGTTTATCATCTTGGAGCGCAGAGCCATGTAAGGGTGAGCTTTGATATGCCTGAATATACGGGGGATATAACAGCATTGGGCACAACAAGAATCCTTGAGGCAATAAGAAAAAGCGGGATAAAGGCAAAGTTTTATCAGGCGTCCTCTTCGGAGATGTTCGGCGCTACCCCTCCTCCACAGAATGAGAGCGCACCTTTTTATCCGCGGAGCCCTTATGCAGCAGCCAAGGTCTATGCCTACTGGATAACTGTCAATTACAGGGAAGGATACAATCTTTTTGCATGCAACGGCATACTTTTTAATCACGAATCCCCGAGAAGGGGTGAGACATTTGTAACAAGAAAGATTACGAGGGCAGTTGCAAATATTATTGCAGGGAAACAAAAAAGGCTCTATCTCGGCAATCTTGAATCAAAAAGAGACTGGGGATTCGCTCCTGAATATGTGGTATGCCAGTGGCTGGTGCTTCAGCAGGAAACGCCTGATGATTATGTAATCGGTACAGGCGAGAGCTATACAGTGAAAGAATTTCTGGAACAGGCATTCGGTTATGCCGGAATTGATATTGAATGGAAAGGAAAAGGAACGGGTGAGAAAGGTATTGTACGTTCACTGTCAGGGGTATCAACCCTGAACACCGGAGATGTTATTATTGAGATTGACCCGCGTTATTTTCGTCCGACAGAGGTTAATTTTTTGCTTGCAGATGCCTCCAGGGCAAAGAAGAAACT
>JACROP010000097.1 GCA_016214385.1 Nitrospirota bacterium | reverse complement strand
TGAGGGAGTGGAGATGGTAATGCCAGGAGATAACACAAACCTGGTAGTAGAGCTGATAACGCCGATAGCAATGGAGAAGGAATTGAGATTTGCCATAAGAGAGGGTGGCAGGACAGTAGGGGCAGGAGTCGTAACTGAGGTAATTGAATAAGGCAGGTGTCAGTTATCAGTTGACAGTTTTCAGGCTGACAACTGAACCCTGATCCCTGACAACTAAAGACTATGAATCAAAAGATAAGGATAAAGCTAAGGTCTTATGATCACAGGGTGTTGGATCAGTCTGTCCTGGAAATTGTTGATACTGCTAAAAGGACAGGGGCAAAAATATCCGGTCCTATACCCCTGCCGACCAGGATTCATAAGATTACTGTCCTCAGGTCTCCGCATGTTGATAAAAAATCAAGAGAACAGTTTGAGATAAGAACTCACAAGAGATTGATAGATATACTGGACCCAACGCCCCAGACTGTTGATGCGTTGATGAAACTGGATCTTGCTGCAGGAGTTGATGTGGAGATAAAGTTATGACAGGCATTTTAGGAAAGAAATTGGGCATGACCCAGATTTTTAACGAAGATGGGCGCATTGTACCTGTTACTGTTATAGAGGCAGGGCCATGTAAAGTGGTTCAGGTAAAGACTGATGAAAGGGATGGCTATGAAGCTATCCAGCTTGGTTTTGACGAAATTAGAAAAGAAAAGAAGGTACCTAAGGGCCGTCTTGGACACTTCAAGAAGGCATCCCTCCCACCTTATCGGTTACTCAGAGAAGTAAAAGTGTCAACCGGCTTTAAGGTAGGGGATGATATAAAGGTTGATATTTTTGGAAAGGGTGACAGGGTTTCAGTGACAGGGATGTCGAAAGGAAAGGGTTTTCAGGGTGTTATGAAGAGACACCACTATCATGGCGGGCCTGGCTCGCATGGTTCAATGTTTAACAGGGCACCTGGTTCTATAGGGCAAAGCTCTTTCCCATCGAGGGTGTGGAAAAATACAGGTTTGCCAGGCCATATGGGAAATGAAAGAGTGACCGGAAGGTTGATTGATGCCGGAGATAGCGCTGCTTAATAAGGAAAATAAGCCTGTGGGCAAAATAGATTTGCCCCAGGATATCTTTTCTGCAGAGGTTAGAAAAGATATGCTGCATGAAGTTGTGCGAAATTACCTTGCAAATCAGAGGCAGGGGACTGCTTCGACCAAAACAAAAGGGCTTGTGAGCGGTGGAGGGAAAAAACCGTGGAAACAGAAAGGTACAGGCAGGGCAAGGGCAGGCAGCAACCGCTCTCCCATATGGAGGGGTGGGGGTATTGTTTTTGGCCCTCAGCCGAGAGCTTATTCCTACAAACTACCCAAGAAAGTCAGGTGGATTGCCCTTAATTCAGCCCTATCTGCTAAGTTTTCAGACGGAGAGGTCACTGTAGTAGAGGATTTATCCATGCCAGAACCGAAGACAAAAAGGCTAATCTCAATATTGAACAGTCTTGGGCTGACAGGCTCAATTTTAATTGTAATACCAGAAAAGGATAGAGCTCTTGAACTTGCTGCCAGAAACATCCCTGATGTGAAAATAGAGAGGGTTGAGGAATTAAATCCTTACGGCATATTGACTCACAGCAGGCTCCTTTTGACTAAAGGGGCAGTAGAGAAGATGATGGAGGTTTATATAGGATGAGAAAATATTACGATATCCTTGTTAAACCTCTTCTTACAGAAAAGGGCAATAAACTCAAAGAGGCGGACAATAAGGTTCTTTTTAAAGTGGCAAGAGACGCCAATAAGATGGAGATTAAGAAAGCGGTGGAAGAAACTTTTAAAGTAAAGGTAGATAGGGTTGCAACTATCAATTGCATGGGTAAGAAAAAACGTCTTGGAAAGCATGAAGGTAAAAGGCCTGATTGGAAAAAGGCTATAGTAACCCTGAAAAAGGGTGAAAAATTAGACTTTCTTGAGGGTGTGTAAATGGCAATAAAACTATACAAACCAACATCACCTGGCCAGAGATTTAAAAGCAGTTCAGATTTTTCTGACCTGACAGAGAAAAAGCCGTATAAGCCCCTTCTAAGGCCATTAAAAAGCAGCGGGGGTAGAAATAACACAGGCTGTGTTACAGTCTGGCACAGAGGTGGGGGGCATAAAAGGGCATACAGGATTATTGATTTCAAGAGGGACAAGGTTGGCATACCAGCCATTGTAGAATCTATACAGTATGACCCTAACAGGTCTACAAGGATTGCGCTGCTTAAATATGCGGATGGCGAGAAAAGGTATATACTTGCGCCACTGGGCATCAGTGTCGGAGATTCTTTATTATCAGGTGAAGGAGCGGATATAAAAGCAGGCAATACCCTGCCGATGAAGGCTATACCACTCGGTACAGTAATTCATAATATTGAGCTCTGGCCTGGTCAGGGTGGCAAACTTGCAAGGAGCGCAGGAGCTTATGCTCAGCTTCTTGCAAAAGAGGGGGACATTTGTCATGTGAGGCTTTCTTCAGGGGAGGTTAGATTAGTCTCTTCAGGGTGCATGGCTACAATAGGGCAGGTCGGCAATGTGGATCGGGAAAATATATCCATTGGAAAGGCAGGCAGAAGACGCTGGCTTGGGAAAAGACCTATTGTGAGAGGAGTTGCCATGAATCCAATAGATCACCCCCTGGGTGGCGGTGAAGGTAAAAGCTCTGGTGGCAGACCCCCTGTTTCTCCGTGGGGTAAGCCGGAGGGCGTAAAGACAAGAAAAAATAAGAGGACTGATAGGTTTATCATAAAACGAAGGAAGTAGCTTTAAGGAGGAATTTGTTTTGCCGAGATCATTAAAAAAAGGGCCTTTTGTGGATTCAAAACTTCTCAAACAGATGCAGATGATGAGTGCATCAGGAGAGAAGAGGGTAATCAAAACCTGGTCGAGAAGGTCTACCATACTGCCAGAATTTATAGGCTGTACTGTAGCTGTACATAATGGCAGAAAATTTATCCCTGTTTACATAACTGAAAACATGGTTGGCCATAAACTTGGAGAATTTTCACCTACAAGAACCTTTAAGAGTCATTCTGGCTCTGAAAAGACGACGTCGGTTAAAGGTTAAACATGGCGGAATCTAAGGCAGTGTTAAGATATGCAATAATTGCCCCGAGGAAAGTGAGAAGGGTTATTGATTTAATAAAGGGGAAAAAGGCAGGGGAGGCAATTCAGACTCTAAAGTTTATGCCCCATCGTTCTGCCAGGACAGTCGCTAAGGTTTTAAAGTCTGCTATGGCCAATGCTGAGCAGAAAAAAGTTCAGGACCCCGATGCAATGAGGATAGTAAAGGCATATGTTGATCAGGGGCCCTCAATGAAGAGGGTTATGCCCCGCGCTATGGGCAGGGCTAATATAATAAAGAAAAAGATGAGTCATATAACATTAGTGTTAGAAGAAAGTGAGAAGTTGAAAGTTAAAAGTTGAAAGTGAAAAGTTATGCCATTTTTAACTCTTAACTCCTAACTCTAAACTTTTAACTGATTCATAGGAGGTAGTTTTGGGACATAAGACACATCCCATCGGAAACAGATTAGGGATAATAAAAACCTGGGACTCGAGATGGTTTGCAAAAAAAGGATACGTTGAACTTCTCCATGAGGATCTGGCAATGCGAAAACTTATTAAAGAGAAGCTTTTTCACGCTGGTGTCCCCAGGGTAGAGATAGAAAGGGCCGGGCAGAAGGCGAGGATAATAATACACACTGCAAGGCCAGGCATTATTATTGGTAAAAAGGGTGCTGAGGTTGACAAATTAAGGAAAGATCTTGAAGCCATGACAGCAAGACAGGTCAGTATTGATATAAAGGAAATAAGAAAGCCTGAGATTGATGCCCAGCTTGTGGCAGAGAATATCGCCCTGCAGCTTGAAAAGAGAGTTGCCTTCAGAAGGGCAATGAAAAAGGCAGTTGCGTCAGCCATGCGTTTTGGGGCTCACGGTATAAAGGTTGCCTGCAATGGCCGGCTTGCTGGTGCTGAAATAGCAAGGTCTGAATGGTACAGAGAGGGAAGGGTTCCCCTTCATACATTCAGGGCTGATATAGAATTTGGATTTACTGAGGCAAGGACAACCTATGGTGCTATAGGTATTAAGGTCTGGATCTATAGAGGCGAAGTCCTTTCAGAAGGAAGTCCAAAGGAAGGAACTGCTTAGGAGAAAAGCCTTATGTTAATGCCCAAGAAAGTAAAGTTTAGAAAAATGCAGAAAGGCCGTATGCATGGAAAGGCATACAGGGGTTCTGATATATCTTTTGGAGAGTATGGACTCAAATCCCTTGAACCAGGCTGGATTTCAGGCAGGCAGATCGAGGCAGCTCGAGTAGCCATGACGAGATACGTAAAAAGGGGTTGCAAGGTCTGGGTAAGGGTGTTTCCGGATAAGCCAATAACAAAAAAACCGGCTGAAACAAGAATGGGAAAGGGGAAGGGTTCTCCCGAATACTGGGTATCTGTAGTAAAACCTGGCAGGATAATTTATGAGATGTCAGGCGTTACCGAGGATGTGGCCAGGGAGGCTTTAAGACTTGCCTCCCATAAACTTCCAGTTGCAACCAGGTTTGTAAGGAGGGGGGAAGAACTGATATGAAACCTCCGGAACTCAGGGCGTTAAGCATTGATGAACTCAGGAGGAAAGAAGATGACCTCAAGAAAGAATTATTTAATCTGAGATTTCAGAAGGCTACAGGTGAAATTGAGAATCCCATGAGGATAAGACAGGTGAAGAAAGACATTGCGAGAACTCTGACAATTATAAGGGAAAAAGAGAATGCGTAGAAAAATTTACACAGGTGAAGTTATAAGCGACAAAATGGATAAAACAGTCGTTGTAGCCGTCAAGAGATTAGTCCAGGATTCGACTTATAAAAAGACAATAAAGAAGATTACAAAGTTTAAGGCCCACGATGAAGAAAACAAATGTAAGGTTGGAGATAAAGTTGAAATTATTGAGACAAGACCTATTAGTAAGGAAAAGAGATGGGTTGTCTTAAAGATACTTAAGTCCGAAGGGTCCTCTATCGGACAGGTAAAGCCATGATACAACTACGGAGCATCTTAGATGTAGCAGATAATTCAGGAGCTAAAAAGGTGCAGTGCATTAAAGCGCTGGGAGGTTTTCACCGTAAATATGCAGGGATTGGAGATGTTGTTGTAGTAAGCGTCAAAGAGGCCTTACCAGATGGCAATATAAAAAAGGGAGCTGTTGCAAAAGCAGTTGTGGTCAGAACAAAGAAGGAAACCAGAAGGCCTGATGGTTCTTATATCAGGTTTGACCAGAATGCAGTTGTCCTTATAAGTCCCCAGGGTGAACCAATCGGTACAAGGATATTTGGCCCTGTGGCAAGGGAGCTGAGATGGAAAGGGTTTATGAAAATAATTTCATTAGCCCCCGAGGTTCTTTAAATTTTGAATTCTTACGGAGTGAGTTATGAGTCTGGGTCTCAAGAAGAATGATACAGTTATAGTTATTGCTGGCAAAGAAAAAGGCAGGAGGGGCAGGGTGCTCTCTGTGTATCCTGACAAAGAAAGTCTTCTTGTTGAAAAGTTAAACATTATTAAAAAACACATGAAGCCGAGCAAACGTTATGCACAGGGTGGGATTATAGAAAAGGAAGCCCCTATCCATAGGTCCAATGTTATGCTTATTTGTCCAAAATGTGAAAAACCCACGCGAATCGAGCAGAGCTTTCTCGGAGGTAATAAAAAGGTCAGGGTCTGCAAAAAGTGCAAGGAGGTCATTGACCGTTAATGGTAAGGCTGAAGGAGAGGTATAAAAAACGTGTTGTCCCTGAACTCATGAAAGAGTTTTCATATGAAAATTCGATGCAGGTTCCCAGGGTGGAGAAGGTCGTATTAAATGTTGGCCTTGGTGAAGCTATTCAGAATATAAAGCTCCTTGATGCTGCAGTAAAAGAATTGGCGGTTATAACAGGGCAGATGCCTGTAATAACAAAAGCGAAAAAATCCATAGCCGGTTTCAAGCTTCGTAAAGGGATGCCGGTTGGATGCATGGTTACCCTCAGGGGTGACAGGATGTATGAATTCCTCGATAGATTTATAAGTCTTGCGCTGCCGAGAATCAGGGATTTTAAAGGGCTTTCAGCAAAAAATTTTGATGGCAGGGGCAACTATGCTTTAGGCGTGAAGGAGCAATTTATCTTCCCTGAGATAGATTACGATAAGGTGGAAAGCGTTCACGGCATGGATATAATAATTGTTACAACAGCTAAAGCCAACGATGAAGGCAAGGCCCTTCTCAGGCATTTAGGAATGCCTTTCAGAGGTGAGAAGTAATGGGAGATTTATGGCAAAAAAGTGTCTAATGGAAAAAGTAAAGCATGCACCAAAGTTTAAAGTAAGGGCATATAACAGATGCCGTATCTGTGGCAGGCCGAGAGGTTATTTAAGAAAATTTGGTATGTGCAGGATATGTTTCAGGGCACTGTCTCTTAAGGGGCAGATTCCTGGAGTGACAAAATCAAGCTGGTAGAGGTTCAATATTATGATGACTGACCCAATTGCAGACATGCTTACAAGAATAAGAAATGCCAACATGATTAAAACTGAAAAGGTTGATATCCCTGCTTCAAAGTTAAAACTCGAAATAATAAAAGTTCTAAAAGAAGAGGGACTCATTAAGGGCTATAAAGTACTTAAAGATAAAAAACAGGGCATTCTCAGGGTATCTTTGAAATACACGCCTGATGAAGAAAGGGTTATATCGGGGCTTAAAAGAATTAGCAAGTCCAGCAGAAGGGTTTATGTAAACAAGGAGAAAATCCCGAAGGTGATGGGCGGTATTGGTATTGCGATATTATCGACCTCAAAAGGGATTCTCTCTGACAGGGCATGCAGGCGTGAAGGTGTTGGCGGGGAAGTCCTTTGCTTTGTATGGTAAAACAAAAGAGTTAAGAGTTAAGAGTTGAAAGTGAAAAGTGAAAAGTTAAAAACTTTATTTCTTTTTTTAACTCTTAACTTTTAACTTTTAACTTTCAACTTATGTAGGGGTGGATAATGTCGAGGATAGGGAGAAAACCAATAAATTTACCCAAGGGCGTTGATATTAAGATAAGCGGAAACATCATAACTGTCAAGGGCCCAAAAGGAGAACTCAGATGGGATTTTCCTGCTGACATGAAGATACACGTTGACGATGGCAGGCTTTTGGTAGAGAGGCCCTCTGAAGGTGGGTCTAAGGCTTTACACGGCTTAACAAGGAATCTTATTATGAACATGGTTGCCGGCGTGACCACAGGGTATGAAAGGATTCTTGAAATTTCAGGTGTGGGTTATAGGGCACAGTTACAGGGAAGAAAGATAGTTTTGTCTCTCGGGTATTCGCACCCCATAGAGTTTAACCTCCCTGAGGGCATACAGGCTGCGATTGACCCCAAGCAAACCCAGATTACTCTGAAGGGTATTGATAAGCAATTAGTCGGACAGGTAGCTGCAGACCTCAGGGCATTGAGAGCCCCTGATATATATAAAGGCAAAGGTGTAAGATACGCTGGAGAAAAAATCAAGCTTAAGGTTGGAAAAGCTGGGAAAAAATAGGAGAGACAATAGTGATAGCGGCTAAAGAACTTGCGAGGGGAAGAAGGCATAAGAGAATAAGAAAAAAGGTTTTCGGCACGGCTTTAAAACCACGGCTTAGTGTCTTTAAAAGTCTCAAACATATATATGTTCAATTAGTTGATGACACAACCGGTAATACCCTTACTTCAACTTCAACCCTGGATAAAGAACTCAAAGGTAAACTTAAAACAGGTGGCAATGTTGAGTCTGCCAAAAAAGTGGGAGAAATTATAGCAAAGAGGGCAATAGATAAAGGGTTGAAAACAGTGGTTTTTGACAGGGGTGGCTATCTTTATCATGGTAGAGTAAAGGCACTGGCAGATGCAGCCAGAAAAGAAGGGTTAGAATTTTAAAGCAGAGGAGGTTATGTGGGAAGAATTGATCCCGAAAGTCTTAGCCTGAAAGACAAGGTTGTTTATATAAACAGGGTCGCTAAGGTTGTTAAAGGCGGAAGGCGTTTTTCCTTCAGTGCCCTTGTTGTTGTAGGTGATGGCAACGGCCATGTTGGTATGGGGAAAGGTAAGGCAGGGGAAGTCCCAGAGGCCATCAGAAAAGCGATAGAGCAGGCGAAGAAAAGCCTTATAAAGGTGCCTGTAAAAGATGGCACAATACCCCACCAGATAGTTGGTGAATATGGCTCAGGGAGAGTTGTAATGAAGCCGTCTCCGAGAGGTACCGGGCTTATTGCTGGTGGAGCAGTGAGGGCGTTAATGGAGGTAGCAGGTATTCATAATATAGTTACGAAGTCTTTAGGGAGTCATAATCCTTTTAATACAATCAGGGCTGCCCTGGATGGCCTTATAAAGTTGAAGGATCCAGAGGGAGTGATAAAGATAAGGGGCAAAGCCGAGGAAGAGGTCCAGCCTGGAGATGAAGGTGCTCAGGATAACCCTTAAAAGAAGTCTTATAGGCAGACCTGAGAAGCAGAGGAAAATAATAAAATCTCTGGGCTTGAGAAGGATAGGTCATACTGTAATGAAAGAGGATACCCCTGTTATTCGTGGTATGATTCAAAAGGTGCCTCATCTGTTAGAAATAGATGAGGGAGAAGGGATAGTGTGATTGTATGAAGATAGAAGATTTAAAACCCAGCAAGGGTAGCAGAAAGAAGCCTAAGAGGGTGGGGAGAGGTTATGGCTCGGGCCACGGAAAGACTTCGTGCAAGGGACATAAAGGACAGAAGGCCAGGTCTGGCGGGACTACGGGGCCTGGTTTTGAGGGTGGTCAGACACCTTTGCAGCGGAGACTGCCCAAACATGGCTTTAAAAACATTTTTGCGAAACCCGGATATAATGTAGTAAACCTTAAAACCATTGATACCTTTTCAGAATCTCTAATAACCCCCGAGCTTATCCTTGAAAAGGGTATTATTAAGGATATAAGAAATGGGGTTAAAATCCTTGGAGAAGGAGAGATTAAAAGACCAGTTACCCTTAGGGCACATGCCATTAGTGCTTCTGCAAAAGAAAAGATACTTCAGGCAGGTGGTAAAGTGGAGATTATAACTCAAGGTGAAAGGTAGAAGTGGTAAACCTTAGCCTTAAACTTAGCCTGTTAATGGTAGCACTTCATGGAAGTGCTCCATTAAGAGATTAAACCTATGGGAATTCTTTCGAGCTTTCAAAACATTTTCAAAATTCCGGAATTAAAAAGCAGGGTTTTATTTACCCTTGCCCTCCTTGCTGTGTACAGGATAGGGGCACATATTCCTACGCCAGGAATAAATGGCGAAGAGCTCAGCAAGTTTCTTACAGCCAAAGGAGGGGCCCTTATGGGGTTTTTCGACATGTTCACAGGAGGTGCCCTTTCAAGGCTTACCATTTTTGCTCTGGGGATAATGCCCTATATAAGCGCCTCCATTATTTTGCAGCTTCTCACAGTTGTAATACCAACGCTTGGAAAACTTGCCAAGGAAGGCGAGAGGGGCAGAAAAAAGATCGTCCAATATACGAGATACGGGACAGTTGTAATCAGCGCTATCCAGTCCTTTGGAATAGCCGCAGGTATAGAGGGGATGGGTGAGGGTGCTTTTGTGCAGAACCCTGGCTGGTCCTTCAGGCTTATGACGATGATTACCCTCACATCAGGCACTGCATTTATAATGTGGCTTGGAGAGCAGATTACAGAAAGGGGTATTGGCAATGGAATTTCCCTTATAATCTTTGCAGGCATAGTAGCGTCTCTGCCGAATGCTATTATAAGTACGGTAAGACTCATACAGGCAGGGGAGCTCCCATTGCTTTTTATTCTTGTTCTTATTGTGGTAATGGTTGTAGTTGTCGGCGTTATTATATTTATTGAAAGAGGTCAGAGGAAGATTCCGATTCAGTACGCAAAGCGTGTTGTCGGGAGAAAAATTTATGGGGGGCAGAGCACACATCTACCTTTGAAGATAAACACATCAGGAGTCATACCACCGATTTTTGCATCGTCTATAATTATGTTTCCTGCGACCATTGCTGGTTTTATGGCAGTCCCGTGGGTTCAGTCTGTTGCAAAACAGTTTTCCCCCGGCACGTGGTTTTACACAATACTCTATGTCAGTATGATTTTTTTCTTCTGTTATTTTTATACGGCTATAATTTTTAACCCGGTTGATATTGCGGATAACCTTAAAAAGTATGGGGGGTTTATCCCTGGTGTAAGGCCCGGGCAAAAGACATCTGATTATATATACAGGGTCCTTTCCAGAATCACATTTGGCGGCGCTGTATATCTATCTGTAGTTTGTGTCATGCCGGAATTTCTTATGAGTAGCTTCAATGTGCCTTTTTATTTTGGAGGCACATCTCTGCTTATAGTTGTAGGTGTTGCACTTGATACAATTTCCCAGATTGAATCTCACCTTATTACACGTTCCTATGAGGGATTTCTCAAAAAGGGCAGGATACGGGGGAGAAGAAGTTGATTGTGACTGTAAAGTCGGTGTCTGTAATCAGTGTTAGTTTTTATTGTTCACCGTTGCTGTTCACTGTTCGCTAACACTGTGATAGTACTTAAGTCCAGGGAAGAAATTGAAAAAATGGCTGAGGCCTGCCGTATTGTGGCCGAAACCCTGGCTGGTACAAAGGAACTAATAGCTCCCGGTATTACCACCGCCGAGCTTGACAGGTTTGCTGAGGCCTTTATTCGGTCTAAGGGGGCAACCCCTGCATTTAAGGGTTATAGAGGTTATCCAGCAGCCCTGTGTGTATCAATAAATGAGCAGGTCATACATGGAGTTCCTGGGTTAGTAAAGTTGAAAGAGGGAGATGTAGCGAGCCTGGACATTGGTGTCTATTATAAAGGATTTTATGGGGACGCGGCGATGACTCTACCTGTGGGTAGAATAAGCTCAACAGCCATGAGGCTGCTTACTGTTACCGAGGAGGCACTTTGCCTTGGTATAGAAAAGGCCAGGGTCGGGTACAGAGTTTCAGACATTTCCTATACCATTCAAAGTCACGCAGAGAAGAATGGTTTTTCGGTAGTCAGGAATTTTGTCGGGCATGGCATAGGAAGACAGTTACATGAAGATCCGCAAGTGCCAAATTTTGGCCCTCCGGGGGAGGGTCCAAGGCTTGTGGAGGGGATGACTTTAGCAATTGAGCCTATGATAAATGCTGGTGGATGGGAGGTAGTCATCCTAAATGATGGCTGGACTGCAGTGACAAAGGATGGGAGTCTTTCGGCCCATTTTGAGCATACAGTGGCTATTACCAATAATGGCCCTCTTATCTTGACTAAGATATGAAAAATAACTATAATTATAGTTTTGAGAATGCCTAAAGAAGACGTAATAGAGGTACAGGGAACCATAATTGAGAACCTGCCCAATGCTATGTTTAGAGTGGAATTGGAGAATGGACAGAGGATTCTTGCATATGTGTCGGGCAAGATGCGAATGCATTTTATAAAAATCTTACCTGGAGATAAGGTTACCGTAGAGCTCTCCCCCTACGACCTTACAAAGGGGCGGATAACTTATAGATTTAAATAGGGGTAAAAATGAAAGTGCGATCATCAGTTAAACTCATGTGCGATAAGTGTAAAATTATAAAGAGAAAAGGCGTTACGCGCATTGTATGCAGTAACCCGAGGCATAAACAGAGGCAGGGATAAAGCAAATGCAAAATGCAAAATTAAAAATGCAAAATCGAGGGTAGAATATGGCAAGGATTGTAGGGGTTGATTTACCAAGGAACGAGAGAGTAGAAATAGGTCTCACCAGGATTTATGGTATCGGGAGGTCTTCTTCTCAGAAGATATTAAAGGACACGGGTGTCAATCCAGACAAGAGGGTTAAAGACCTTACAGATGACGAGGTCGTCAAAATAAGGGGAGTTATTGACAGGGAATACAGGGTTGAAGGAGACCTCAAGCGCGAGGTTTCCATGAACATAAAAAGGCTGATGGATATTGGATGTTACAGGGGGCTCAGGCATAAAGCCAGATTACCGGTAAGAGGGCAGAGGACTCGGACTAATGCGAGGACCCGCAAAGGGTCGAGACGTACTGTTGGTGCAAAGAAAAAGGAGGTTTAATGGCTCAAAGAAAAAAGGGGGCAAAGAAGGAGAGAAAGATAATACAAGCAGGGGCTGCTTACATACAGGCTTCATTCAATAACACTATAATTACCATTACTGACCAGAACGGCAATGTAGTTGCCTGGTCGTCATCTGGCTCCCAGGGCTTTAAAGGATCCAGAAAAGGGACCCCTTATGCTGCACAGATAGCGTCTGAGACAGCCGCTAAAAAGGCTATTGATTTAGGCATGCGACAGATAGATGTATATGTTAAAGGCCCTGGCAGTGGAAGGGAATCTGCTATAAGGGCCCTTCAGTCAGCGGGCTTAGAGATAAATCTCATAAAGGATGTCACTCCAGTGCCTCATAATGGCAGCAGACCTCCAAAGAGGAGGAGGGTATAAAGTGGCAAGGTACACGGGTGCTTTATGCAGGTTATGCAGGAGAGAGGGAGAAAAACTCTTTCTTAAGGGCGACAGATGCTATACCGATAAATGTAGCATTGAGAGAAGAAAGTATGCGCCTGGGCTCCACGGGCAGAAGAGAGGAAAACTGTCAGATTACGGGCTGCAACTCAGGGAGAAACAAAAATTAAGAAGAAGTTATAGTATTCTTGAAGGTCAGTTCAAGCGATATTTTTATATGGCCGAAAAGATGAGAGGTGTTACCGGAGCAAATCTCCTTCAGTTATTAGAACGCAGGCTTGATAATGTGGTTTACCGCCTTGGATTTGCCTCCAATAGAAGACAGGCACGCCAGATGGTAACTCATGGCCATTTTGTTGTAAATGGAAGAAAGGTAAATATACCATCTTACCTGGTTCGGCCTGGGGATGTCGTTGAACTTAAGGAAACAAGCAGGGCACTCGAAGGGATAAAGGAAAATCTTTCAAAGGTGGAACATAAAGGTATTCCAGCATGGATAGAGCTGGATGCCAGTAACTTTAAAGGGAAAGTCTTGCACGTCCCTTCGAGAGACGAGATACCTATTCCTGTCCAGGAACAGTTAATAGTTGAATTATATTCAAGATAAATAGAAGGTAAAAGAGGAGGCCTTAATGGACCTGAAGAAAAAGGGTTTTCAATTGCCTGAAAAGGTTTACTTTGAGGAAGAGAGTCTTACCAGCACATATGGAAAGCTTTATGCTGAGCCCTTTGAAAAAGGGTTTGGTATTACCCTCGGGAGTTCCTTAAGAAGGGTTCTGCTTTCGTCCTTAGAGGGGGCTGCTGTAACTGCAATCAGAATTCCCGGTGTACTCCATGAATTCTCTACAATCCCTGGCATGAAAGAGGACGTAGTTGATATTATACTCAACATCAAACAGTTGAAATTCAGACTTCATGGAGATAGCGAAAAAACTGTTGCAGTAAAGGCAGCAGGAGCCGGGGAAGTAAAAGGGAAAGATATAATTGCAGGAGCGCAGGTGGAGGTTCTTACCCCCAAGCAGCATATAGCCACTCTCGATAAAGGTGCAAAATTTGAACTCGAGATGACAGTAAAAAAGGGCAGAGGCTATGTCCCGGCAGAAAGGAACAAAGAAGAAGGGCTGCCTATAGGCATGATAGCAGTAGACTCTATTTTTACTCCTGTAAAAAAAGTCAATTTCTGGATTGAAGGTGCAAGGGTCGGGCAAGCAACAGATTATGACAGGCTTATTATGGAGATATGGACTGACGGGAGCATTACACCACAAAAGGCAGTCTCACAGGCAGCAAATATTATGATCGGGCATTTATCCCTTTTTTCAATGGAGGAAGATGAATTATTGAAAGAGGAAGCAGCTATGGAGACGGCTGGCAGCAATACCCCTGTCTTTAATGAAAACCTCCTTAAAAGTGTTGATGAGATGGAGCTTTCAGTTCGTTCCTTTAACTGTCTTAAAAATGCCAATATAAAGACAATAGCTGACCTTGTCCAGAAAACAGAACAGGAGATGCTCAAGACCAAGAATTTTGGAAGGAAATCCCTGAATGAAATCAAAGAGATTCTTCATATAATGGGATTGCATTTTGGTATGCGCATAGATTTAGACCTGTATAAGACTGCTGCTCAGAAGGAAACAATAAATGCGTCATAGGGTGGCAGGAAGAGGTTTCGGAAGAAATACAAATCAAAGGAAGGCGCTTTTAAGGGGACTTGTGATTGCCCTTTTTGAGCACCAGAGAATAGAGACGACCCTCGCTAAAGCAAAAGAGGCCAAGAAGATGGCTGAACATATAATAACTCTTGCCAGGACAGGAGATCTCCATTCAAGGAGGCTGGCCCTTTCCTGCCTGTCTAATAAAGATGTAGTGTCGAAACTCTTTGATGAAATCATGCCCAAACTAAAACAAAGAAATGGTGGCTATCTAAGGGTTTTAAAGAGCAGGGTTAGGCCCGGTGACGGTTCATCCATGGCTATTCTTGAATTTGTTGATTACGAAAGCCTGAGAAAAGAGAAAACAGAGAAAGAAGAAAAGAAGAAAAAAGTCGTTGCGACTCGCAGCCGAGAAGTAGCCAAATCTTAGTTTAAACCTCACTTTTTAATGAACCAAACAGTCTGAATTTTTTATATCGCTCTCCTAAAAGGACATCTGCTGGTTTTTTTAATATCTCAGTAAGATGCTTTTTTATTGCCTTACCGAGGGCAGTAGCAGCCTCTACTGGAGCTCTGTGTGCACCTCCAACTGGTTCTGGAATTATTTCGTCAATAACACCCAGATCGAATAGATCCTGCGCTGTGAGTTTTAGGGCTTCCGAGGCTTTTTCGTATTCTTCCTGTCCGACCTCTGCGCCATTCTTTTTCCAGAGTATTGCAGCGCAACCTTCGGGCGAGATTACTGAATAAATTGAATGTTCCATCATTAGTATCCTGTCACCACATCCGAGGGCTAATGCGCCTCCACTTCCCCCTTCACCGATTATTACAGATATTATGGGAGTTTTGAGCATGGACATTTCAAAAAGGTTTGTGGCTATTGCTTCTCCCTGCCCTCTTTCCTCAGCCCCGATACCAGGATATGCCCCTGGGGTGTCTATAAAGGTAATAATTGGCCTGCCAAATCTCTCAGCAAGTTTCATAATCCTCAGGGCCTTTCTATAGCCCTCAGGGTGGGGCTGGCCAAAATTTCTCCATATCCTTTCCTTTGTGCCTCTGCCTTTCTGGTGGCCAATGACTGCTATCGGCATGCCATGAAATTTTGCAAACCCTCCTATGATAGCCGGGTCATCGGCAAACCGCCGGTCACCATGAAGCTCAATGAAATCTTCCATAAAAAAGCCTGTGTAATCGAGCGTATAGGGCCTCTCAGGATGTCTTGCAATCATGGTTTTCTGCCATGGGGTTAGTTTTGAAAAAACGTCGGCACGCAGGTCTTTGGCCTTTTTTTCCAGTCTTTTTATTTCAGAGGCAATATCCATGTCTTTGCCGTCTGCAAGGCGTCTTAATTCCTCAATCTTTTTTTCAAGCTCAGCAACTGGTTTTTCAAAATCGAGATAATAATGCATGATTGCTCCTCTTGGTTTTTTTAACTCTAAACAGGCTGTTGAAAAAGTATTTATTCATGCTTAGTTTGTCATTCCTGCGAAAGCAGGAATCCAGAATCTCTTGAATTTACAAGACTCTGGATTCCCGCTAAAAACATGCGGGAATGACACTTATGGTCATTTTAGAGTTTTTCAACAGCCTGTAAACTTTTAACTCACAACTACCGTTCCCTTACCCATGAGGTTTTCTACTTCCATGACCATTTCTTTAGATGGCGCTACACCTAATGCAGTAGATGCAATGGTTTCCCAGTGGTTGGGGGAGGTAATCCTTAAATATACAGGGCAGTTACCACTGTATCTAAGGATTATTTCCTTAAGCCTTATGAGATTTTCCGTATTAGTGTCAGTGGTTAGTGTCAGTGTCAGTTTCTTGATTTCTGTTTTCTGCCTGTCCCCTGATTCCATCGGGGAGCCTGCCCCGCTTCGCCGGGCGAGGATGGGGCGAGGCCGAAGCATGCTGCTTTCGAGGCTGGATATTTTTTTTGCGATTACCTTTAGGCCTTTGTCTGTTTTATCAATCTGTCCTGATATGATTATCGGTGTGTCCTCAGAAATAATGCCCGATGATTCCCTGTAAAGGTCAGGAAAGACTATAACCTCTGTTATTCCATAGAGGTCTTCCACTGTTAGGTATGCCATGATGTCTCTTTTCTTACTCTGTATTTGCTTCACCCTTATTATGATACCTCCCAGTGTCACCTCTTCTTTGTCCTGCAGTTCTTGCAGATCACAACTCGGCGTTACAGAGGATTGCTCAAGCTTTTCTTTATATTTATCCAGCGGATGTCCTGTGATATAAAATCCGATGGCTTCCTTTTCCATCCTTAAGAGTTCGGATCTTTCCCACTCTTCAATGTCCGGAAGGGTTTCCCCTCCGGTATGTTGAGTTTCAAAGATAATCCCCTGTCCTGAGTTTTTTGCCTTCTGTGCCTTAGCTGCACTGTCCAGGGTAGAGTCAAGGGCAGCCATTAACTGGGACCTCCTGCCTGTGGAATCAAAGGCTCCTGCTTTTATCAGGCTTTCAATAACTTTTTTGTTGACCCGTCTGCTATCGACCTTTGTGCAAAAATTCATAAAGGATGTGAAAGTCCCTGCAGTTCTTGCCTCTATTATGGCCTCTATTGCAGAGCCACCAACGCCTTTCACAGCCTCAAGGCCAAAGCGGATGGAATTACCCATAACCTTAAACTCCCGTTCGCTCTCATTAATATCCGGTGGCAGGATTTTTATACCCATCTCTTTGCAGTCATTTATATAGGTTACGACCTTGGATGTATTATCCATGTCTGAGCTCAGTAATGCTGCCATGAATTCAACCGGCAAATGGGTTTTTAAATAAGCTGTTTGATAGGCTATAAGGGCGTAGGCAGCCGAATGGGATTTGTTAAATCCATATTCTGCAAAGAAGGCCATGAGGTCAAATATTTTTTCTGCTTTTTTCTCGGGGATTTTATTGTTTTTTGCCCCCTGTATAAAGGTTTTTTTGAGTTTTTCCATTTCTTCAGGCATCTTTTTACCCATAGCTTTTCTTAAAATATCAGCCTGGCCCATGGTAAAATTGGCTAGCTTGTTCGCTATCCTCATTACCTGTTCCTGATAGAGAATTACACCATAGGTCTCTTGTAGTATTTCTTCAAGCTGTGGCAGCGCATATTTTATCGGGATGTGTCCCCTTTTCCTCTTAATAAAATCCTCCACCATCCCGCTTCCGAGGGGGCCTGGCCTGTAAAGAGCAACGAGGGCAATGAGGTCCTCAAATGCCTCAGGCCGGAGCCTTACAAGAAGCTCCCTCATACCTGAACTTTCAAGCTGGAATATTCCGGTTGTCCGGCCAGAACTTAGAAGATCAAAGGTTTCTCTGTCATTGAGAGGAATATTCTTTGTTCGAAAAGGTTCAAAATCCTCGTGTAGAGTTGTCTTCGATGTTTTATTTGCATGTTTCTCGGTTTTGTCAATTACTGTCAGGGTCTTAAGCCCCAGGAAATCAAACTTTAGAAGTCCGAGAGACTCAATAGCCGCCATCTCGTACTGGGTTGTTATGACTGCATCATTTGGCGCCTTATAAAGGGGCGAAAACTCTGTAAGTGGCTCCGGGGATATTACAATACCTGCTGCATGGGTTGATGCGTGTCTTGTAAGCCCCTCAAGCCTCTGTGCAATATCAATCATCTCCCTGATCTTGCTGTTTTCTTCATATAATTCCTTTAACGGTGAATCTATTGTGAGGGCATCCTTTAAGGTTATGCCGGGGATATTTGGTATAAGTTTTGCGACTCTATCCACCTCTGCATAAGGGATGTCCATGGCCCTTCCAGCATCCCTTATGGCTGCCCTTGCCTGCATGGTGCCAAAGGTTATAATCTGGGCTACGCGGTCTTTTCCGTAGCGCTCGGCTACATACTCTATAACCTCAGGACGTCTGTCCATACAGAAATCAACGTCTATATCAGGCATGCTTATTCTCTCAGGATTTAAGAACCTTTCAAAGAGGAGGCCATATTTGATCGGGTCGATCTCGGTGATATCAAGGCAATAGGCAACAAGGCTCCCTGCAGCCGAGCCCCTGCCAGGTCCTACAGGTACACCTTTGGCCTTTGCATACCTTATAAAATCCCAGACTATGAGGAAATAAGAGGAAAAGCCCATGGTCTCTATCATCTTCAACTCGCTGTTTAACCTTTCTATATATTGTTCAGGGATCTGGCCTTTTCGCCACGGCGAATCTTCGATCAATTTCTTCTCAAGCCCATCCTCTGCTACCTTTCTTAAATAACCGTTTAGATCGTTCGAATAGTTCGAATCATTCAACTCATATTTTGGTAGATGAAATTCACTAAATTTAATGTCGAGATTGCACCTTTCTGCGATCTTTTTTGTATTCTCGATAGCCTCAGGTATGTCCTTAAATGCTGTTTTCATCTCCTCTGGGCTTTTAAAATAAAAACCCTCTCCGGTAAATTTCATCCTGTCTGTGTCCTTAAGTGTCTTACCTGTCTGGATGCACAGGAGGATATCATGAGCCTTAGCGTCTTCTCTGTTCAGGTAATGGCAGTCATTTGTAGCCACAAGCCCTATGTGTAGCTCACGGCCCAGAGCAATAAGCTGACTGTTCACTTTTTCCTGCTCTGGCAGTCCATTGGCCTGAATTTCGAGGTAAAAATTTTCTGCCCCAAGGATACGCTTGTAACTGAGGGCAGCCTCCCTCGCCTCATCTAACATGCCCTTTGAGAGAAGATATGGGATTTCACCTTTAAGGCAGGACGACAGGCCAATGAGCCCTCCGCTGTATTGAGTTAAGAGGTCTTTATCGATTCTTGGCCTGTAATAAAAGCCTTCGAGATATGCTTTACTAACAAGGGTCATGAGATTTTTATATCCGTGGGTATCTTTGCAGAGCAGTATTAAGTGAAAGGATGCCTCTGAAATACCGTTAAGGCCCCTGTCAAAGCGGCTTTTTGGAGCAACATAAACCTCACACCCTATTATAGGTTTTATCCCGGCTTTCGATACTGTTTTATAGAAATTTACAGCACCAAACAAGTTCCCGTGATCTGTAATTGCTATAGCAGGGAGCTTGTATTCCTGGGCCTTTATTATGAGTTCTTCAACCCTGATGGCCCCATCAAGAAGGCTATGCTGTGTATGGAGATGAAGCGGGACATAATCGGAATGCATGGTAAATTTTAAAACATCTCAGAAGGATAGTCAAATGACAATACTGGCTTCACACTATAAATCTCTTTACTTCCTCCTTCAAAAGATTAGACTGTTTGACGAGGGTCTCAACAGCCTCATTGACCGCTGAGGAGAGGTCAATGTTTTGCCGGGTGATATCCCTGATCGTCTCTACTGCCTTAACTATCTGTTCACTGCCTGCCTGTTGTTCCCTGGTGGCCCTGGCGATCGATTGAACTTTATGGTTGACGTTCTCAACTGTACCCCCTTTGTTTGTTCGATGATTGATTGCTGCACCTGCCTTGCAACATCCCTCATCCTCTCAACTGCTTCCATTATCTGCTCTGAACCTTTCCTCTGCTCCTGCGTGGAACGGGCAATATCTTTGACCATCTGTGTGGTTGTCTGCACCAGCTCATTAACCTGACTGGCCCCTTTTGTCTGCTCTTGTGTCGTCCTTTTTATTTCCAGTGTCATCTGCGCTGACTTGTCTGCTCCCTCAAGGATTTTATTCAGTGCATCCTTTGCCTCTTTAGACAGTTGCATCCCCTCTATGGCGCTTTTTGAGCCTTCTTTTATGGCTGTAACAGATTCTCCTACCTCATTCTGTATTGATGCAATCATCTGGGCAATCTCTTTTGTGGAGGCTGCAGTCCTTTCTGCCAGGTCTTTTATCTCATCCGCTACTACTGCAAAGCCTTTTCCATGTTCCCCTGCCTGTGCAGCGAGGATGGCTGCATTGAGGGCAAGGAGTGTTGTCTGGTCTGTTACTTCATCTATAACCGTGAGTATTTTTTCAATCTGCTGGGACCTTTCTCCCAGTCTGTTGATTGTCTGACCTGTGGCCTCTACAGATTTCATTATCCTCTCCATCCCAGCCATTGTCTTTTCTATGGCCTTCATCCCCAGTTCTGAGGCATCTCTTTTTACGTTTTCTGATAGTGCTGCTGATGTATCAGCATTGGCCTCTATCGCTTTTATGGTGGTAGTGATCTCATTGACGGCAGAGGCTGTCTCTTCTGCAGCAGTGGAGAGGACGATTACATTTTCAGCTATCTCTTTCATAGAGGCTGACATCTCCTCGATAGAAGAGGAGGAGGTTTCAACCAGTGAGGAGAGTGTGCTGGTGCTATCTGCAATCTGGTTTATGGATGTGGTCATCTCGAGGATGGCTGAAGAACTTTCGTTAGCAGACCTGGACAGGTCTTCTGCAGCATCAGCTACCCCTTTTGTGGAAGAATTCATCTGGTTGATGGAGGCAGAGGTGGCCTCCACCGATTCCATCTGGATATTGGCGCCATTAAAAAGCTTTTTTGATGTATCAGCTAATTGGTTAGAGGTGGCAGTTGCGTTTGTCGAAGAGGTTTTTATCTTGACAATTATCCCTTTCAGGTCATCAACCATTTTATTCAATGCCTCACCGAGGGTGCCTAATTCATCATCGGTTTTTATACCAAGCCTCTGGGTCATGTCTCCTGAAGCTACTGCACGGGCAAAAGAAACATCCCTGTTA
Organism: Nitrospirota bacterium; assembly: GCA_016214385.1. NCBI lineage: Bacteria > Pseudomonadati > Nitrospirota > Nitrospirota bacterium. The sequence goes on along the minus strand of JACROP010000097.1, from coordinate 2,249 downwards.
AGTGGCGTAGCCACTCCTTTTGTTACATATATCGCAATAGCTGCTATTGCCAGGATAATCCCGACGAGACTAACAATAATTATTGCCAGAATCTGCTCCCTTATTTTCTGATTCAATATCTGTTTTGTTAAACCAATCCTTACAGTTCCTATTGTCTCATTCTGATAAATTATTGGCTGTTCTATTTCAATCACATTTTTCTTTGCACCGATCTCTTTTATAAGGTTCTTCATATCATCATCTTTTTTATCTTTTAAACCTGCAATCAGTTTTTTTTCTTTATCTAAATGCGCAGAAAGAAAATCTCCATTCTTATTCAGGATAACAGAATAAAGGACTTCCCTGTCCTTGGTCAGCTCCTTTACATAGCTGTCCAGCATTGATACATCGTATGTCAGGATTGAGGCAGGAGCCACCTTTGCCATAAATTTTGCAAGGCTTTCTCCTTTATTTGTAAGGTCGGCTGTAAAGGCTTTTTTCTCTGATATAACAACCCTTGTGGCAATTGCAGACATCATTAAAAAAATTGCCACTGCAACAATAATTATTATTTTTATGCCAATTTTCTTAAATTTAAACATACCTGTTGAAGTAGCCCCCTTTCAAAGGGTGAATTTGCGAACCCCTCTTTGGAAAAGAGGGGCGAGGGGAGATTTTATAAATATAAATTTGCGTTTGTACCAATATCAGTGAACAGTCTTTACTGGCACTGAAATTAATAACTCTCATTTATCGCTTCTTTTACTACCCTGCGGACAATATCGTAGTCCTTATCTGTAGCAGGGACAAAGGCTGTTGCTTCAGCATCCTTTAGTATTTTTCTGCCAGCCTCGTCATTTTTAAGTTCCATCATAGCCTTCTGGATCTTTTCCACGAGCTCTTTATTCATCTCCTTTTTAACTGCCCAGCAGAGCATGGGAAGGTCATCTCCCTTTGCCAATACCTTCAGCTTTTCAACATCCACTCTCTCTTTAACCATTGGAAGATGCAAAACCACTTCACCTATACCACCTGCATCAGCCATCTTATTATAGACTGCAAAGACCACATTCGGTGGATTTGTAGCAAATTCTTCTACATAGTCACCCTTTTTTAGTCCGTTCTGCTTTAAGGTATAAGCGGCGCCTATATACGACTGCATGGCCTGCTTGCCGCCGCCAAACAAAATCTTCTTCCCTTTTAAATCCGAGACCTTGTTAATACCGCTGTCTTTTCTAACAATTATTGCTGCATTAACCTTAGAAGAGCCGAATTCTTCATTCATGAGAATCACATTATACCCGAGCTCTTTATGGCTCTTTATGTAATGATACTGGTTATAATGAACAAGGCCGTATTCTCTATTTTTTACCCCTATCCAGAAGGTTTCAAAATCCTTAGACACCACCAGTTCCACCTTTTTCCCGATTTTAGAAGACAGATATTTTGCCAGAGGTTCATATGCCTTCATAGTTTCAAGTGTAGGTTTTCTCGGGAATATACCCATCTTTATCACATCTTCAGCCAGTGCAGTATTTGTACTAAGATAGTTAAAAATGAATAGAACCGCTAAACAAATTTTAAATGTTAGACGTTTTCTCATAGAGACCTCCTTTTTAAGGGTTTGTAAATACATCAGCGCCTATTACATAAAAACTACTAATTTCTTCCTCTAAGATTAAACTATAGAGATAGAAATTTGTCCTGTCAAGAAAATTTACAAAACTTAACAAAGGGGGAACAGCTCACTGGCATATTGTATGCCTAAGATAGAAGAATTCTCTCTGCCCTTGCGGGTTCAATTTTGTCCCGACTTTATCGGGAAACCCTTAGTTTGATAATAGTCAAGCCGATGTTATTTCGGCAGGCTCAATAATGTAATCATGAACCTGTTTTAAGTCGAGTTTAGCAGGCCGTGCCCACTTTACCACGATTGCATTTCTTTCTTTAAATCTTCAATAGAAATTGAATCTCCACGTTCGACTGCCTCTCTGCCTTTTTTGACCTTATCAATAATATAAAGCTCATACATTAAATCGTCAATATTTGCTGATTCAGGCAATTTGGAGATGGCTTTGATTGCCTCTTGCTTTAATGTTTCCATTCTTAGTACCTCCTTTTGTTTCAACCTATTGTTATTTTATCATTTTTGTATATTGGTTGCTATGGCTGTCAACTCCTCTTTAACCCTCTCTAAGAATTCACCCTTTCGCTGGCGAACATTTTTTATATCCGAACAATCATCGGGATATAACGCTTTCATGGTCTCT
>JACROP010000096.1 GCA_016214385.1 Nitrospirota bacterium | reverse complement strand
TGGACAGCCTTGAAATCACAATAGGCCATGGGGTGACGGATTACAGAAACTCTGAGTTTATTTTCTTTTAAGAATGCAGCTATCTTTCTGGTCATGGCAGACTTTCCGCAACCTGTCCTCACAGCACATACAGAAATTACAGGCTTCTTACTCTTGAGCATAGTGCTGTCAGGGCCAAGAAACATAAAATCCATACCACTGGCCATGACAGAAGAAACCCTGTGCATTATATCTTCATGAGAAATGTCACTGTAGGAAAAAACTACGAGGTCAGCGTCGAGGGCTTCTATAATTTCAAATAGCCTTTCTTCAGGATATATTGGAATACCCTCAGGATAAAACCTCCCCGAAGCGTCGGGGGGATAGAGTCTGTTTTCTATAAATGGAATCTGGGCTGCGGTAAAGGCAACAACCCTGTAATCAGGGTTATCCCTGAAAAAAACATTAAAGTTATGGAAATCCCTTCCGCCGGCACCGAGGATAATAACCCGCCTCATATCAGGATGTAGAAAAACTGCTCATCATTTTTGCAAAACTATCTACAAGATGAGGGTTAAAATCAGTGCCTGCTTTATCTTTTATCATGGCCAGTATATCCTCTGTCTCTATCGGCTCCCTGTATTTCCTGAAAGTCCTCATGGCATCAAAGAAATCTGTTATCATTGTTATTTGCGAACACAGGTTCTGCCTCCACCCTGACTTAACCCTGGGATAGCCTGAAAAGTTATATTTCATGTGATGCTCAAAGGCCACAAGGACTGAAAGCCTCGGAATGCCCGGGGAATCCATGAGATATATTGCACCTTTCAGCGGATGAGTCTTCATTATCTCCCATTCCCTCTCATCGAGCCTGTCCCTCTTCGTCAGAATCTCCTCAGGTATAAACATCTTCCCCACATCATGAAGCAGGGCCGCAATCCCCATGTCGTGCAGTATCTGCCCTTCAAGGCCTAAGTGCATGGCCTGTGACACAGTAAGAATACAGACATTTGCAGAATGGGTAAAAGTGTAATTGTCAAAGGACTTCACTGGCGCAAGAGACAGCAGTGGACTTATATTTCTGTGGAATGCATCTATAAAGTCTGTCACAATCTCATCTATCCCTGCAACGCTCAATCTCCTGTGTTTTTTTATACTGTAATAGATTTCCATAATCTTATACATCTCTTCCTCGCTAATGTTGCCGACTATCCCTGCAGTCTCCTCGCCTCCTCCTTGCCTTATGCGCACATCCACCCTGCCGAGCTTGATGTGAGGCGATGATACCACCTCAGCACCAACAGTCAGGGGTGATGAGAGGGCTACTACAAAGTTCTTCAACTCTTCCATGGTTATGCCGCTAATAAATGTCAATCTGCCAATACCCCTTCTCTGAAGCCTTTCAATAAATTTCAAGGCATAGACACCATTGGAAAGAGGAGAACTCTCAACAATCAAATCTTCATCTATAATCATAAATGTTATTTCTTTATGCCCCTCAAGCACATTTAAGATATTGGCATAGGCCTTCTCGATGTGTCTTTTGACCTGAAAATGTTCAGAAGAATAAAGAGAGGAATTTGCTATGGCTGTAACCACATTCGTAATTAAACCAACTATTGAATTTTTTCGCCTCAGCGAATCTTCGATAAATTTCTCATCCATCCTGCAACACCGCTTTCCTGGCGACCCTGTTTAGCATATCCCTGCATAATTTTTCCATTTCGTCTTTTCTTGAAATCGCAGCCTCGAGAAACCTTTTAGCAGAATCAGGCGGGTATTTATCCATAGACTGGATTATGGCTTCCTTGAGCCTCTTTACGGCCCCTGCTGCAAAAAGGCTCCTTGAGCGGTAAAGCCTTTCAAGCTCTGGCATGGCCCGCGAGTCTCCGAAATCGCCTAATGCCTTAACACACGCCTCTTTTTTCACATAATCTGCTTCTGAGACAGCCCTCTTCCCGAGGATCTGGAGCAAGACATCCATAACGTCGGATACTTTATAAATGCCTGATAGAGCTATAGCAGGCATAGACAGCTCAGTGTCCTTTGAGAGAATTGCCTTTTTAAGGGCTGCCACAGAATCAGGGGCATTAAACTGTAACAGGGCCTTCAGCGCCTCAATCTGCACCTTCGGATGTGGATGGTCAACAAGTTTCTGAATTGCGGGCAGCGAAGTCCTGTCTTCAGACTGCCTCATTATAATTATGAGGTTTCTCACAAAGAACCATCTGCTGTCATTTACTCTGCTCAGCGCCTCAGGGGTCACTGCAGAACCAAAAGTAGAAAGGAGTTCGATAAGGAGCTTGCGATTAAGTCTGTTCTCCTCTGCTGCGAGTATATCAAATAATAAAGGAATAAAGCCTGACCCAACCTTTCTTATAAGCACTGACATGTCGGCAAATTTTTCTCTCCCCCATAGCCTGAATCCATCTATAACCTCTTCCATGAACTCTTTCCCTGAGAAAAACCCAATGGCATCCATAATTGTTTCCATGCGACTTTTGTCAACAGACTTGAGGCGGGAAGTAAGGGCATTATGAATACCTGCCAAAATATTAAACTGGCCTGTGCTCAGAAAGAAGGAAGACATCTCCTTGAGCTTCCTTACAAGCACTGAAAACTCTTCATCTGTGATGTCTCCCTCAAGGATTTCAAAGACGACTTTTACAACATGTTCCTCGATACTGGCCTCGCTCACCGAACCGAGCAGATCTTCCATGACGCTGTCAGCGCCGGAAGCTGGTGTCGTAGTAATAACTTTTGAAATGGTATCCTGATAGCCTTTTGGCACAAATCGTCCTATATCGTCCTCTTTGAAAATTGCCATAACCCTCTCCCTTACTTTCTCTTCATCCATAATGCCCTGCTCAGGGGTTTTTTCTTCTCGAAGAGTCGAGCCTCCGACCTGAGGTGACTGTTCTCTCTGCCCTATTGTTGAGAGTTTTTGCAAAAGATTCAGCACCACTGGCGGTATATGCATATCTCTCTCACTTATGCCCTGAAGTGCATCAAGAACAAGCTCACTTGAGAATTTCGACAGCACATCCTCTGCAATTTTTGGTCTTGCTGAGAGGTATTTGAATGTCCCGGAGAGGAACTGGCTTTTGAGATTGGGCCTGAGGTTGCTTATAAAATCTGTGAGTCTGCTTACATTGCTCTTTTCTACCCTGTCCCCTTCTTCTGCTTCCCTCAAAAAATTTGCAATTGTCCTGTCATATGCTTCCTCTGGAATCTCCTCGCTGCTTTTTTTATTTAAAATTTTTGCGAGAAAAACAGGGTCTATATCGCCATATTTTCTCTTTGCCTGCTCATCTGCAAAATCAAGTTCACCGCCGACAAGCCCATAAACAAAGGTCTCCCACATGGAGTCTTTTTTTAAATCTGATTTTTTTGTTGCTGTAACTTTCTCTTCCTCTGTGAGGCGAAATGCCCTGTAATCTACAGGCATTACCTTGATATGCCTTATCCCCTCTTTTTCTATGGCTTTTTCTATCCCGCCCATCGCTCCTATGGCCTCAAGCTCCGAAGACAGGATGCTATGAAATCTGAAGAGTTCATCTTTCTCAAGGCCTTTTATAAAAGTCACTGATGCAATGCCCTTTTTATAGAGGGATAGTGCAAAGTCCCTGTAAACCTGGTTTTTCTTATCAAGGTAATCCTGGCCAACTATAAGGGTATCTTTTGCAATGCCAAGGGTCATTTCATCACGCATGGCAAAGAGTTTTGATAGAATATCAAATGCCTTGTTTATCGTCGCACTTATAAGTGGGTGCCCCTTAGGATAAGTAGCTACACTTCTCCTCGCTATATTCAGCTCAATGACAGCATCTGAAAGAAGCTTTGTATCAATTGGCAGGTCTTTATCAATTTCAGCCATCTCTCAGCACTCCTTCAAGACATCCTCAAAAATATCCAGTGCCCTGCTAATCTCAGCCTCTTCTACTATAAGCGGCGGAATAAAACGCAGGATGTTTTTATTCCCTCCGCACTCAATAAGGATCAGCCCCTTTTCAGCGCATTTCTTCATAACCTTCATGGCCAGGTCACTGTCAGGTGCTTTATCAGCTTTAACAAACTCAATGCCTATCATAAGGCCATGCCCTCTTACATCTCCAATGAATTCGTATCTGTCCTTGAGCACCTTTAATCTTTCCAAGCTCATCCTTCCGAGATAAGCCGCTCTTTCTATAATGCCGTCCCTCTTAAGAACCGTAATTGTTGCAATTGCAGCAGCACAGCTCAGAGGGTTTCCCCCAAAGGTCGTCCCATGCGCACCCCTCGGCCACATGTCCATAATCCGCTTTGTTGAAGCTACAGCGCCGAGTGGCATGCCAGAGGCGATTGCCTTGGCCACTGCCATTATATCCGGCACAATACCATAATGCTCTGATGCAAACCACTTTCCTGTGCGTCCGAAGCCTGTCTGGACTTCATCGAGTATCAACATGATTCCACATTCATTGCAGAGCCTGCGGAGCCTCTGAAGAAAACCATCTGGTGACGGTATATAGCCGCCTTCGCCGAGGACAGGCTCTATTATTATTGCAGCAACCTCTTCCGGGTCTATCAGATGAGAAAATATATGGCTCAAGTATTCGAAACACTCCATATCACATTTCCCTATTTCATGTTTAAAAATACACCGGTAACAATAAGGGAAAGGCGCATGGTAAACCGATGGCAACAATGGGTGGTAATGTTTTCTATACCTGACGGTCGAAGAGGTTAATGACAGAGAGCCGAGGCTCCTGCCATGAAAAGAACCGGTAAACGCTATAATGCCCTGCCTCCCTGTGACATGCCTCGCAAGCTTTATAGAGCCTTCCACTGCCTCTGCATAGAGATAGACGCCACCTCCATGAAGGAGCCTTGAGCATTGCCCTTTTATGGCATCAACAACATCCCTGTGGCAGTGCCCGATATTTAAAGTCGCCACACCTGAAGAGAAATCCATGTATTTCCTGCCACTGGTATCCCTGACATAGACCCCTCCTGCCTTTTCAATTATGAGTTCTGTATGAAAGGCAATGGCAGTTGTTAACACATCTCTGGCCCTATCCCACATATTATTCAAGCTTATTGCCGCAATCCTTTTCGCTTTCCTTTAACCTGAATTACGCAAGGTTCTCCATTATGTCATTCCTGCGCAAGCAGGAATCCAGTTGCAGAGCCTGCCCCGTACTTGATACTGGGGACGGCGTCTGGATTCCCGCCTTCGCGGGAATGACGATTTTAGAACCTATTTCATAACACCCTTGCGTAATTTGGATTTAACTTTATCCCTTATCTATCTGCGCCTTTTGCAACCTGCTGCTAAAATCCCTGTAAATAACCTTCCATCTTGTAAACATATCAAGGGCACCTCCCCTGCCACCAGCCTCTCTATGGCCAATACCGCTCTTCTTGATCCCGCCAAAAGGAAGTTGTATCTCAGCCCCTATTGTGGAGGCATTGATATAAACAAGCCCTGTCTCAAGCTCTCTTTCAGCAATGGCCGACTTATTTACATCTCTGGTATATATGCTGGAAGAAAGGCCATATTTCACACCATTGACAATTCTTATCGCATCTTTAAGGCCTTCGGCTCTTATAACACAAACAACAGGGCCAAAGATTTCTTCCTGGGCAATCTTCATATCTGGTTTGACATTATAAAATACAGTCGGCTCAACAAAGAAACCCTTTAAAAACTCACCTTCCTCCACAGGCTTCCCGCCTGTCGCAATCTTCGCACCTTCTTCGATGCCTATCTTTATGTAATCGAGGACCTTTTTTTTCTGTTCCTCATTTATGAGGGGGCCGACATCTGTATCAGGATTCAAGCCATCACCGAGCCTTAATTTTGATGCTGATTTAACAAACCTCTCGATAAACTCATCATAGACATTTTTGTGGACAACAACCCTGCTTGCTGCAGTGCACCTCTGGCCTGTTGTGCCAAAACCTCCCCATATAGCACCTTCCACTGCAAGATCTAAATCCGCATCATCCATAACAATAATAGCATTCTTTCCTCCCATCTCGCAGGAGACTTCTTTGCCAAGCCTTGCGCATACAGAAGCTACCTCAAAACCTACAGCAGATGAACCGGTAAAACTTATGCCGTCTATTTCTGGATGGGAAATTAGATAGTCTCCAGCCTCTGCTCCTGTACCATGTACAAGATTCAGTACCCCCTTTGGTAAGCCAGCCTCAGCAAGAACCTCAACGAGTCTTGCAGCACATACAGGCGTATAGCTTGATGGCTTAAACACAACTGTATTGCCTGAAATAAGGGCAGGAAATATCTTCCAGGCTGGAATTGCCACTGGAAAGTTCCAGGGAGTAATCAGTGCAAAGACTCCAATGGGCACTCTCAGGGACTTACAATCCTTATCAGGGAGCTCTGATGGAACAGTCTCGCCGCTGAGCCTCCTGCCCTCACCTGCCATGTAATAGGCCATATCTATTGCCTCCTGCACATCCCCAAGACCTTCAGGCAGCACCTTACCCATCTCTCTTGTAACAAGGCTTCCGATCTCCTCTTTCCCCTTGAAGAGAAGTTCAGCAGCCCTGAAGATTGTTTCCCCGCGCCCTGGAGCAGGCATGAGTCTCCATTCTTCATAAGCTCTCCTTGCAGCCTTCACAGCCGCATCAACATCTTCAGGCCCTGACCTTGGGACAATACCAATAACCTCATCTTTATTTGCAGGATTTATGCTCTCAAGGGTCTTTTCTTTTTGAGCCAATACCCATTCGCCATCTATATAATTTTTGTAGACCATTTTGCCTCCTTATAGGTCGTAGACCTTATTAAAATCCTATACCACAAAAACTCTTGATTGGCAATGGGAATGCGACATCTGATATAATTTTATCAAGAGAATATCCCCACTTCCATTTATTTTTTTATTGATGAAAAAATTTGAGACACTCGACATATCAGGAGATGTAGGCCTTAGGGTCTGGGCACAAGAACTGGAAGAGCTTTTTGAGAATGCTGCCCTCGGCATGTTTGAACTTATAACAAATACAGATGCTGTATCCGAGAAAGAAGAAAAAGAAATAGCGATTGAAGCATCGGACAATGATTCCCTTCTTGTGAGGTGGCTGAATGAACTGATTTTTTATTTTGATACCTATGGCTTTATAGGTAAAAGATTCAAGGTAAACATTGAGGATAAAAAACTCAAAGCAAAGGTCTTCGGAGCAACCTTTGACCCTGAAAGCAATGAGAGCAGGCTGCTCATAAAAGCAGCCACCTATCACATGCTTTCACTAAAAAAAACTGACTCCACATGGGAGCTCACAGTAATATTTGATATATAACTAAGAACAGTCGTCAGTCGATAGTCAAAAAAATCATTGACAAAGGAGGTGATTTTATGAATCTGGAGAAGCTACGGAGGATTGATGCTACAAAGATAGAAATCCCGAAAAACTACAAGCCTGGCATGAGGGTGGATGGAATTATCTATGTGGATAATGTCCTTGAAAAAGAGCTTGAGAATCAGTCCATAGAGCAGGTTGCAAATGTGGCAACACTTCCAGGGATAATCAGGGCATCTATGGCAATGCCTGACATACATACAGGCTATGGATTTGCCATAGGTGGTGTTGCAGCCTTTGATTTGAAAGAGGGAATAATCTCTCCTGGAGGAGTCGGCTACGACATAAATTGAGGGGTCCGTCTCCTCAGGAGTAACCTCAAAAAGGAAGAGGTTATTCCGAGGATAAAGGACCTCGTTGGGGCCCTATATAACGCAATACCATCTGGAGTTGGCTCAAAGGGGAAAATCCGCCTCGGGCCTGAAGACGAAAGAGAGCTTTTATTAAAAGGCGCAGGATGGGCAGTTGCGCAGGGTTTTGGGAGCAGGGATGACCTTGAGCACACAGAATCAGGCGGTTGTATTGATGGCGCAGACCCTGACATAATAAGCAAAAAGGCTTATGAGCGGGGAAGGGCGCAGCAAGGGACATTGGGCTCAGGGAATCACTTCACTGAGATTCAATATGTGGATGAGATTTATGATGAAAAAGCAGCCAATGCCCTCGGACTCTTTAAAAATCAGATAACTGTGATGATTCATACAGGCTCCCGCGGGTTTGGACACCAGGTATGCACAGACTTTCTTGAGGTGATGGAAAGGGCTGTGAGTAAATATAAAATCGAACTGCCTGATAGAGAGCTTGCATGCGCGCCATTTGAAAGCCCTGAGGCCCAGGATTACCTTGCTGCAATGAAGGCAGCAGCAAACTATGCATGGGCAAACAGGCAGTGCATAATGCACTGGGTAAAAGAAACGATGATGAGGACACTCAATCTCTCGCCAAAAGAAATCGGCATGACCTTAATCTATGACGTTGCTCATAACATAGCAAAGGTCGAGGAGCATACAGTCAACGGTAAAAAGATGAAACTCATTGTGCACAGGAAAGGCGCAACAAGGGCATTCCCTCAAGGGCATCCAGAACTCCCGCAGGTTTATAGAGCAATAGGCCAGCCAGTGCTAATCCCGGGTGATATGGGAAGGGCATCGTTTGTCCTGCTCGGAATGCAAAAGGCGATGGAAGAGACATTCGGCTCAACATGCCATGGCGCAGGAAGGGTCATGTCCAGGCATCAGGCAATCAGGCAGGCAAAGGGGCGTGCTATATGGCGTGAGATGGAGGATAAAGGAATCATTGTCAGGTCTGCCGGGAGAGAGACCTTAGCAGAAGAGATGTCAGAGGCGTATAAGGATATTTCTAATGTCGTCGATGTCGTGCATAACGCAGGGATTTCAAAAAGGGTGGCAAGGCTCAGGCCAATCGGGGTGATTAAGGGATAATGCCGGCAAAAATCAAGATAACAGTAAAAGATATTGAACTAAAGGCAGAACTCTTTGATACTGACTGTGCAAAGGCTATTGCCAACGCACTTCCAATCGAGACAAGGCCAGACACATGGGGTGATGAGTTTTATTTCGAGATACCTGTTAAATATCCCCTTGATGAGACAGCAACAACAAAGGTCAAGGTTGGCGACATAGGTTACTGGCCTCCGGGCAATGCCCTCGCAATATTCTTCGGCCCGACTCCAATAAGCAGCGGGCATGAGCCTGTGCCTGCGAGCGAGGTAAATATTATCGGTAAAATTCACGGAGACGCTACTGTTTTAAAAAAAGCTATTGATTCTAAAAAAATAAAGATTGAAAAGGTCTATGACCTGTAAGGCAGACCCTGTTTGAAAAACCTGTCTCTAAAAATCGGCAAAATTCCATACGCAAATCTCTTTCCCATTTTTTATATGCTTGAGAAAAATTGCGACTGCTCGCAATATGAATTCGTGGAAGGCGTCCCATCCATGCTCAACAAAATGCTCAGAAATGGTAAGATTGATGTAAGCCCCTCATCGTCCATTGAGTATTTAAGACATAAGGCTAAATATTCATTAATAGAGGGGTTTTCCATCAGCTCTAAAGGACCTGCAGGCAGCATATTCCTGTTCTCGAAATCCCCCATAAAAACACTCGATAAAAAGACTATTGCAGTCTCACCCCATTCTGAGACCTCGGTTGTGCTCCTTAAAATCATCATGAAGGATTTTCTTTCAATGAGATGCAAGTTAAAAACTGTCAATGGCAACCTTAATAATATCCTGTCGTCATTTCCTGCCTGCCTGCTTATAGGAGACGAGGCAATGAAGACAAAAAAGACAGCACTCCAAACTCTAAACTCTGGGCTGTATATCTATGACCTCGGTGAATTATGGTTCAAGCAAACAGGGCTGCCATTTGTCTTTGCCCTCTGGATTGCGCGAAAAAAATCTCTTTCAGAAAAAAGAGGGCTTATTGAAAAGTTTTCATCCGATTTAATTAAGGCAACCGCCGTGGCGGTTAAGGAATTTCCTCTCGCTGCCAGAGCAGCTCCGCAGAGGCAGTGGCTTTCTGAAGAAGAATTACTGAAATACTGGAAAGGCATTTCATACGATTTCACAGACGAACATAAAAAAGGGCTTGAGCTGTTTTTTAAATATGCGCAAAAACACGAGGAAATTTAAACCCTACCTGCTTTTCTTGCCGTAACGGGCTTTTCCTTCAGCCACCTTAAGCAGGCCTTCCTTCTTCTGCCTGCGTCTATTCAGCACTGAAATAATCTCAAGAATAAAAGCCCTATCTTCTTCGTCCAGCCCCTCAATTGCATATATAAGCTCCGCTCTACTCCTGGAAAACCTTCTGTAATCTTTTTCCTCACCTAAAAAATAATAAATAGGCACAGACAGGGCATCTCCTATGCCTTTAAGCACCTTAATTGATGGAAACTGCTTGCCCCGCTCTATCTTTCCGATATAGGTCGGGTCAAGTCCCCTGCCGACTTTCTTTGCAAGACCTGCCTGAGTAAGCCCGCGCCTCTTGCGTAATGCCTTTATTTTAAAACCTATTTCTTTTTTTAAAGCATCTTCCATGATTTGGAAAGTGTAAATCTTTTATCTTCCCTTGTCAACAAGACATATAGGCATATTATTCTTGACTTGTAGGACAATTTGTCATATCATGTTTTGGGCATATTCGCTGGTAATGTCAAAAATCACATGGAAAAAGAGGATAAAATATGAAACCACAGAGGTCACAGAGAACACGGAGAAAGGCATAGAAATTTTTAAGAGAACGCACTGTGTGGGAGAATAAATAATGCAAATTATTATCTGTGAACTCTGTGCCCTCTGTGGTTAAATTTTGACAATACTTATTCGCCTCAGGAGGATATTAGTATGTCTCGCAAATTAGAAATGCTGAAGAAACTCCAGGATGTTGACGCCTTTTACGAACTTGATATAAAAGAGTTGAGGGCACTGATGTTACTCATTGGATGCGCAGATAATACAGAGGGAGAAAATATAGTAGATATTGCATTCCTTAAACGCTTAAGGCAAATAGAAATTGATTTACTGTATAAACTCCTTGCGTCACTTAAAGAAAAGGGGTTCCTGGAATTTCATTGCGACAGTAAGAATATTTTTTATAGACTCAAAATACCTTCCATCTAAAGCGTAAGGCTTTTCCTTACAAATTGACTTAGCTCTACCCCTGTGATAATCTTAGCAAAATAAATTCTGGAGGCTTTTAATGCGTCTTTCAAAAATGTTTATTCCTACCTTAAGGGAGACTCCCTCTGAAGCCGAAGCTGTCAGCCATAGATTAATGCTCAGGGCAGGATATGTTCGGCAGCTTGCTGCAGGGCTTTATATCTATCTTCCACTCGGCTGGCGAGTCCTGAATAAAATTAACAGGATTATCCGTGAAGAGATGGATGCAGTAGGAGCCCAGGAGCTTTCAATGCCGACTCTTCACCCTGCTGAAGTCTGGCAGGAGACAGGCAGGTGGTATGACATAGGAGATGAGATGTTCAGGCTCAAAGACAGGGGCGGCAGGGACATGTGTCTCGGCATGACCCACGAGGAGATAATGACATGGCTTGCATCAAGGGAAATCCGTTCTTACAGGGATCTGCCACAGATATGGTATCAGCTTCAGACAAAACTGAGAGACGAGGCAAGGCCAAAGAGCGGAGTGCTTAGGACAAGGGAATTCCTGATGAAGGACAGCTATAGCTTTGATAGAGATGAAGAAGGCCTTGAGAGAAGTTACAAATTACACACCGAGGCTTATAAAAAGATATTTTCACGCTGTGGACTTAAATTCTACATGGTGGAGTCAGACCCGGGGATAATGGGTGGAGCTACTGCCCATGAATTCATGGCTCCAAGCCCTGCCGGAGAGGATGAAGTCGTACTGTGTGTCTCATGTGGCTATGCCGCCAATATTGAGCTTGCAAAATCAATATCTCCTGATCCTCAATTCCAGGACTGGGCCTTTGAAGATATCCCAACACCAGGCAAAAAGACTGTAGCTGAGGTGTCCGAGTTCTTAAAAATCAGCCCTGCTTTTTTTACAAAGAGCCTTCTCATGATAGGAGAAAAAGGCCCTTTCTTGTGCCTTGTAAGGGGTGACCAGGAACTCCACGAGAAAAAACTTCAGAAGATAGTGGGGAATTTCAGGCCTGCACATAAAGATGAGATTAAAGAGATCCTCGGCGTAGAGGCAGGCTATATAGGCCCGATGGAACATAAAATTTCAAAGATTGCAGATGTGGCCCTGAAAACAGGGGTTTATATATCAGGCGCAAACAAAGAGGGTTATCACAAAAAAGGGATAAAGCCAGAGGTTCATTTTAAGGCGCAGTGGCATGACATTCACACTGCAAAAGAAGGAGATGCCTGCTACAACTGTAATTCGCCAATCAGGGTCGAGCGAGTTATTGAGTTAGGGAACATCTTCAAGTTAGGGACAAAGTATTCTACTGCGCTCAGGGCATTTTACCTCGATGAAAACGGGCATGAAAAACCAATCATCATGGGAAGCTACGGCATTGGCCCTGCAAGGATTGCAGCAGCAGCAATAGAGCAGAATAATGATGCGAACGGGATAATCTGGCCGGAAAGTATTGCACCTTTTGATGTGGAGATACTCGCCCTGAATATGAATGACAAAAAGACCATTGAGGTTTCAGAGAAGCTTTATGACGAGCTTCGCTCAGGCGGTGTTGATGTCCTCCTGGATGACAGGGACGAGAGGGCAGGGGTAAAGTTCAAGGATGCAGATTTAATAGGAATCCCCTGGCATCTAATTATTGGAGAGAAAAACCTTAAAGATGGATTTATAGAGCTAAAATCGAGAAGGACAAAAAAGGCAGAGCGAATAAAAGTAGCAGAGGCACTCACAAGACTAAAAGAGATTTATGGAGCACTATCATAAATAGTGCTCCCATTTTTTCCTATCTCTTCTCAGGTGCCTTCTTCCCGAGGGACTTAATATATATGACCATGGACTTCATATCATCTGATTTGGGATCAATGGCCTTCCCCTTGAGGGCAATTTCAATGCAGAAATTTATGGCCTCTTCAAGACCCTTCTGCTTTTTGCCCATTATGTTAAACTCTTCTTTTGCACCAGATTTTTCAAGCCCCTGCCCGTTATAGTGGCAGGAATTACAGCTCTTGCCAACAGTGCCTCCGCCGAGCTTTGGATTATTAAAAAGGGCTTTGCCCTTTTCAACGCTGGCATTTTCAGCCTTTGGCTTTGGCTTCTCAGCCGCATAGGCAAAGGAAACGGCCAGAATCGCTGAGAGAACTGCGAGCAGGAATACCTTCATTGTCTTCATTGTGCCACCTCCTCTTAGTTGAAATGTCTTCAGGTTAATAAGGATAACACTAAAAGACATACCACATTTAATTATGTGGATGCAAGCATTTTTTTCGAGATCATATCAGCTCTATAGATGCTT
>JACROP010000095.1 GCA_016214385.1 Nitrospirota bacterium | reverse complement strand
TTCCATTGTGAATTTCAAGTTTTCGCAGCAGTTTGCGCAGGCAATAGAGGCAAAACAGACAGCAGAACAGCTTGCACTAAAGGCAAAAAGAGACCTCGAGAGGATAAAGATAGAGGCAGAACAGAAGATTACAGCGGCAAAGGCAGAGGCAGAGGCCTTGAGGCTCCAGAGAGCGAATATTTCACCAGACCTTATAGAACTTAGAAGGGTAGAAGCAAATCTCAAAGCCATAGAGAAATGGAACGGAATCCTCCCGCAGGTTACAGGTGGCGGAGCGATACCATTTATTGGTGTAGGTGAGATACAAAAACAGAAGAAATAAAAAGGTAGAGAATCTCATTGTTTAGATATGTCTTACTGCTTATCATCGCAGGCATTATAGGGAGCATTATAGCCGTAAGAAAAGGTCGCAACCCGTTAGGGTGGTTTATACTATGTGCGATTGTTCCGTTACTTATTGTTGTTCTTGCAGTGCTTCCACCCCTGGTATCTAAAGGATATACCAAAAAGTGTCCCTACTGTGCAGAGATTATTAAAGAAGATGCAATAGTTTGCAAACACTGTGGCAGGGAACAACCCATAGAAATGGTCAAGATATCCCCTAAAACATAGATAAGGATGAAGGGGACGAAAATAGAGTACCCCCCTTATTTTCCTCTGACGTAGGTACTGAACGAAAGATAAGTCATTTCATTTCCATGTTCCTGTCGCAATATCTTATAGAAATCACATACTGTGCAATTCTTTTCTTTTTCCCTGTATGTTCCTTGAATGATCCCAGCGCAAAATGTACCTGTTATATATGCACAAGCCCTTCCACCATTTTTACCACCGCAAAATCCATCTGTTGCAGTAAAGGTCGCAGCAGGGCATACTCCAAGTTCATTGACCTTTGCTCCGTTAGGTTCTCTCCCACATTTTTTAAATTCCCAACAATTTTGCTTAGCCATTTCAGTACCTCCTTCATTTTTCTTGTTTCCTGGGGCACTTATTGACCCCATACTTATATATAATACATAATACATCCATAAAATATGCTGTCAAGAAAATTTCAGAGGGAGTTTTCCAGAACCTAAAGCCTTCCGGATACGCTTAATGAAACTTCTTAAGAAAGTCAAAGGCACAATTAAAAAACACTCCATGCTCTCTAAAGGCGATAAGGTTTTAATCGCTCTATCTGGCGGGCCTGATTCTGTATGCCTTCTTGTCTTGCTGAATAAGCTGAAAGATGAATTCAATCTGAATTTGCACGCCCTTTATATCGACCATGGCCTCAGGCCTGATGAAACACCGAAGGAGATAGAATTTTGCAAAAATCTTTGTGACAGGCTTGATGTGCGATTTGTTACAAAATCAATAGATGTGATGTCCTATGCAAAAGAGCAACGTCTCAATAAACAGGAGGCTGCGAGGGAATTAAGATATAAGACCTTTGATGAGGTCTCATCTGAGATTAAGGCAGACAGGATTGCCCTCGGCCATACAGCGAATGACCAGGCAGAGACACTCATCATGCGGCTTTTCAGGGGATCGGGGCCAAAAGGGCTTTCAGGAATTCCACCTGTGAGGGGCAATGTCATCAGGCCATTAATCGAGGTTGAAAGGAGAGATGTAGAACAATTCCTTGACCTGGAGGGGATAGGCTTCATTGTGGATTCATCGAACCTGAGGGAAGACTACATCAGGAACAAGGTAAGACTTTCACTTATTCCCATGCTTAAGGAGTTTAACCCGAATATCATAGAAACCCTTGCAAAGACCTCTGATATATTGAGAGAAGAAGAAAGGTATTTTGAAATTCTCGTTACCAAGGCATTGATGAAGCTTATAAGCAGAAAGACAGACTCGCACATCGAGCTCTTCCTCGCACCTCTTGAAGCAATGGAGAGGGTTATTCTAAGAAGGGTGTTGAGGATGGCAATAGAGGAGACAAGGGGGCTTCGCGCAATAACTTTTATACATATAGAAGACATCCTCGAACTCATAAAGAACGGGAAGATAGGAGACAGGCTCTATCTGCCAAAGGGCATAAGGGCGATAAAGGAATACTCTACTCTTGTCCTGACCTCTGAAGCGCCAGTCAAAATCAAGACATACAACCTTGAGGTTCCAGGAGAGCTTGCAATCAGAGAATCAGGGGTTTTAATCAGGGCAGCAATTGAGGATAGTGTTGAAGACCTTGGAGACGGTAGAGCTGCGGTAGTCTTTGATGCAGATACCCTTACCTTTCCTCTCACAGTAAGGGCAAGGAAACCAGGTGATTTCTTTTATCCGTTTGGCTTTGGCGATAGAAAAAAGCTTCAGGACTTTTTTGTTGATGAAAAAGTTCCAAGAGATGAAAGGGACAGAATCCCTCTGATTGTCTCAGGAGATGATATTATCTGGATAGCAGGATACAGGATGGATGAGAGGTTCAGGGTGACAGATAAGACAAAAAAGTTTTTAAAAATAAATGCGACCACAATTAAATCTTAACATCATGGTCGCATTTATTTTTTAATATTCTATGCCTCTCCTCGCCTTTACCCCTTTGGTGTATGGATGTTTTATTAGCTTCATTTCTGTTACATAATCTCCAATGGCAATCAATTCCTCTGGCGCACCTCTGCCAGTGAATACAAGTTCAAGGCGTGCTGGTTTTTCTTTGATCAGTTTCTTAGCATCATTCATGGTCGCATACCCGCTGTGGAGAAGATTATTGAATTCGTCCATTATCACAAGGTCGTAAGAGTCGGTTTTAATTTCTTTCAGAGAAAAGGCAATGGCCTCTCTAACAGACTTCTTGAGTTTAGATGGCCTGACCTTCGGGTTAAAGATTGGCGAGATCTGGCCTGCAAACCTCACGAACTTTATTTTGAGTTTTTCTGCAGCAGCGGCCTCACCTGTGCCTCTCAGGCCGCCTTTCAAGAACTGAAGTATCAGGACTTTCTTACCCCTGCCTGCAGCCCTCATGGCAAGGCCCATGGCAGCAGTAGTCTTGCCTTTACCGTCCCCTGTATAAATATGAATCAGCCCCTTTTTCATTCTTTCTCTGTGTTCTCTGCGGTTAATTAAGTTTTGTTCTTTAACTTTTAACTTTTAACTCATAACTCTTAACTGTCTTTAATGGAGCGGGCGACGGGATTCGAACCCGCGACCTGAAGCTTGGGAAGCTTCTACTCTACCGCTGAGTTACGCCCGCATGGTTGAGTTATTTTATAAAATAAAGAATAGTATATGCAAGAAAAGTTCATGTAGGAGTTCCCCCAATTTTTTGTTTTTTTGTCCGTCATTCCCGCGAAGGCGGGAATCCAATCTTCTCATGTAGTTAAGCTGTCATACAAATCCGCCCATTCGGGGTTATGTTCCTCAATAAGCTTGAGTTTCCATACCCGATT